>JAEZAM010000024.1 GCA_023430465.1 Bacteroidota bacterium
TCTGGATGCTGGGTTCTGGATGCTGGATATTGGATGCTGGATGCTGGGTACTGGGGACTGGGTACTGGGTGCGGGGTTCTGGATGCTGGGTACTAGATGCTGGATCCTGGATTAGTTGCGAGATACGATATGCTCGCTTTGCTCCCGAAGGTTCGGGATTTGCGTGCCGGGATGCTGGTGTCGATAGTTCTCGAAAGGGCCATATAGAGAGAAATAATCAACACATTGATGCCGGCTGTCACCAGCCGTTGAATTATTCGCCCTGATTACCGCGATATCTTAAACCAATTTGCCAGCATCGTGTATGGCAACATAATTGCACCGTTTTTCGAAAACATTTTTATGGCATACACAAACGAAAAACATAAGGAAGGTAAACTCGCTACGGCGATCGAAGAGCAAACGGCTAAACTACCCTCAGATGTATTCCTGTGGGCTGCGCTGGGTTCTATGGCGATTTCATTGGGACTGAAGATTGCAGGCAAAAATCATAAGAGCCTGTTTGTAGGTCAGTGGGCAGCACCATTTCTGCTCCTTGGTATCTATAATAAGATTGTAAAGGTGGAAGGACATGATAAGGAAAGCTAAGTAAAGAGCGGAGTGCGGAGAGTGAAGTGTGGAGTCCTGAGGTAAAGAGCGGAGTGTGGGTGCGGAGTGTGTAGTTGTAGGAAGGACGTTGTGGTTAAAGGCAAAAGTAAAAAAGTAAAAATTATTAGAAAAATACTCCGCACTTCACACTCCACACTCCGCACTCCACACTCCGCACTCCGCACTTTTTTTATGAACTTCGCCCGATGGATCTACTTGAGGTTAGAAATTTATCCTACACATCATCGGTGGCGGAGGTGCTAAATAATATAAGCTTCCGCGTAAGGCTGGGGGAGAAGTTGGGCGTTTGTGGTGAAACCGGTTCGGGTAAATCTTCCCTGCTCCGGATGATCGCGGGGCTCTTGCAGCCTGCTTCGGGGCAGATCTTGTTGGACAATGAACCCGTTATCGGGCCGCTTGATCAACTCATGCCGGGTCATCCGCGCATCGCATACCTGTCGCAGCAGTTTGAGCTGCCCAATCATTACCAGGTTCATAACATACTTTCTTATGAAAACCGCCTCAACCCTGCCGATGCAGTAGAGCTGTATCGTACCTGCAGGATAGGACATTTGCTGCAGCGCAACACCCGCGATCTATCCGGTGGTGAGCGGCAACGAATCTCACTCGCCCGTGCGTTGATAAAGCAGCCACGGCTCCTATTGCTCGATGAGCCGTTCTCCAATCTTGACCTTCCTCATCGAAATACCATGCAGGCCGTATTGGATGATGTGATGCAGAAATATAACTTGTCGGTAATACATGTCTCCCATGAGCCGGAAGATCTGCTGCCCTGGGCGGACCGTTTAATGGTGATCGGCCAGGGTGGTATTGTGCAGGCAGATGATCCTGTATCACTTTATTTTCGTCCCGTAAATGAATACGCCGCTGCGTTGCTGGGCAACTACTCGTTGCTGGATCAACATCAGTCGGGTATCGACACAACCCCCGGCAAAAAGTTATTTGTCCGCCCCGGGCATTGGAAACTGGCAAATCACGGACTTCGCGTAACGATCATCGCGACTCATTTTTTTGGACATTTTACTGAATACATTGGTACAACGGATAATGCAAAGATCATTTTCCGTACGACACATCCTGGCCTGGCGATGGGGGAGATAGTTTATGTGCAACCCAATATGCCAGAGGCATGGTTCTTATAATCTCAAAAATCAGAAGATGACATTCCGTACTGTCAGTATGTTTATTTGTTATGCCACCATGCTCCTGTTACATCAGGGGAGTGGAGGATGGCGGCAAAGCCCGGAGCAACGGATTACATGTGCCCCCGGAATGATAAATAATAAAATGGATGACCTGGGAGATATGGTGTTGATTCCAGGTGGTGAGTTTGACATGGGTGATCAGTCGGCTGAAGCTGCTCCTGACGAAAAGCCCCTGCATCGGGTGAAACTTGATTCGTTCTGGATGGATCGAACAGAAGTTACCAATCGTCAGTTTCGGGCGTTTGTTATGGCCACAGGGTATGTTACGACGGCAGAGCGCAGGCCTGATTGGGAACAGTTAAAACAAGAATTACCACCTGGCACGCCAAGGCCTGCTGATTCTTTGTTGCAGCCCTCGTCACTGGTGTTTACCATTCCCCGGGATATAGCATCACCGGGTCCATCCGACTGGTGGAAATGGACGGCGGGAGCCAACTGGAGATCACCGCAGGGCCCGGGCAGCACAATAGAAGGGAAGGATGATTATCCCGTGGTACATATCAGTTGGTTTGATGCGCAGGCTTATTGCAAATGGGCAGGCAAACGATTACCCACCGAAGCAGAGTGGGAGTACGCCGCACGTGGGGGTTTGAAGAAGGCAGTGTATCCCTGGGGCACGACACCGCCAAACCGCACGGAGCAACCTATGCTGAATGTGTGGAACGGAGACTTCCCATTCAATAATCTTGCATCGGATGGTTTCCAGCGAAGTGCTCCTGTGGGTACTTATCCGGCAAATGGATTTGGGTTACATGACATGGCCGGGAATGTGTGGGAGTGGTGCGACGATGTATATCAGCCGGGCTATTATAAAAATTGGAAAGGAAAATTGGCACTGAATCCTCGGGGGCCAGAAGTGAAGAACGGATCAGGCAGCCATGAACGTGTGATGCGGGGCGGGAGTTTTCTTTGCCATGATTCCTATTGCAGCGGGTACCGGGTAACGAGGCGAATGAAAAGCACACCGGATACAAGCCTGGAGCATACGGGCTTTCGGTGTGTTAGCTCACGCGAATCCCGAGACTTCGGGAGCAAATGAGCAAAGGCTGAGGTGGAGGTTGAGGTTTAGGTTGAGGTTAAGGTTAAGGATGAAGTTGAGATTTAGCCGCTCTCGTTCTCTATCTCGCTCTCTGCCTGCAGGCAGGTCCGCTCTCTTTTCCCGACCTTCGTTTAAATTATGAAGTATTACATCATAGCAGGAGAAGCATCCGGTGATCTGCATGGCAGTAACCTGATTTCAGAGATACGTCAGCTTGATCTGCACGCCGATATCAGGTCCTGGGGTGGTGATAAAATGGAGGCTGCCGGGGCTGTGCTTATCAAACATTACCGGGAGCTTGCCTTCATGGGCTTTACGGAAGTGCTCATGAATCTCCGAACCATTTTCCGCAACCTCGCATTTTGCAAAGAAGATATCCTGGCCTACCAGCCGGACACGCTAATCCTCATAGACTACCCCGGGTTCAATCTGCGCATTGCCAAATGGGCAAAACAGCAGGGCATCCGTGTGATTTATTATATCAGCCCGCAGGTTTGGGCCTGGAAGGAGAACCGGGTCAAGATGATGCGGCAGTGCATTGATAAAATGCTGGTCATCCTGCCATTCGAAAAAGATTATTATCGCGATAAATGGAATTGGGAAGTCGAGTATGTCGGTCATCCCCTGGTTGATGTGATACGTCGGCACAAGGAAGCCCATACCTCACATCCTGCCGCTGACCCGAGGCCCGTTATCGCCTTGTTGCCCGGCAGCCGTCAGCAGGAGATCATGAAAAAGCTGCCGGTGATGCTGGAAGTCAGCCGTCATTTTCCCCATTATCATTTCGTTGTGGCCAAGGCGCCGGGGTTGGAAGAGAGCTTCTATGATGATCTTTTGAAATCATACGAAAATGTGAACTGGGTCTCGGGAAAAACGTATGATCTGTTGATGGAAGCACGTGCAGCTTTGGTCACTTCCGGCACGGCTACACTCGAAACCGCGTTGTTTGGTGTACCCGAAGTGGTATGTTACAAAGGCTCACCGATATCATATGCCATCGCACGACGGGTAATCAGGGTAAAGTTCATTTCGCTGGTGAACCTCATCATGGATCGCATGGTCGTGAAAGAACTGATCCAGCATGAATTCACCGTGGATAATGTACGAAAGGAACTCACCGCGCTACTGGAAGATCAAAACAGGATCAATCAAATAAGAAAGGATTACCACGATCTTCACAACCTGCTGGCGCATGGAGGAAATGCCTCTGCGCGGGCGGCAGCATCGATCGTAGAATGGCTGCGGGCTAGCGGAGCAGCTTAATGGCCAGGATGATGAGGCAGAGAATGAAGATAAGCAGGCTGATCCGGTTGATGCCATGCATGTAGCCGATCCACTGGGATTTTGGTCGTGCGGGATCCTTCTTCCGCAGGTACAGGTATTCCGCCAGTTGTCTCAATACACCCATAACTCATTTTTTAATAAAACAGGGCGTGGCGCTTTTTTGTTCATCGCCGCCAGGGATCCGTGCATCAGGAGTTGAATATCTTCAATACAAGAATGGCAATACCAAAAACAACCGTGATCAGGAAAATCCCCTTGGCCGTCCGGTCTCGCTGGGTATTGACATAGATCGTGAACAGCACCACATTTGCCAGCAGGGCCAGCGAACCAATCGACGTGATCAGCTTATTGCTGTTGAAAAACTCGTCGAGGAATTCAGCAAAGGTCAGGGAGCTGAATTTGATAAAATAGATCACCGCCAGCCCGATGAGGGGGCCAATAAAGCCGAGGATCATGCCAAGCTGAAGATTGTCTTTTCTAAATATCATTTCCAGAGTTTTTCCAATTTGCTTTTTAGAACGTAATTAGTCAGGTCAAATTGTACAGGCACAACACTTACATATCCTTTCGACAGCGCGTATACATCCGTGTCGCGGCCACGGTCGAAGTTCACAAACTCACCGGTGAGCCAGTAGTAAGGGCGGCCATGAGGATCTTGTCTTTCTGCAAAATCTTCCACGTATTTGGCATAGGCCTGCTTGCAGATCTTCATTCCTTTGATGTCGGCCTTGGGCAGCGGTGGAATATTCACGTTTAGCACCGTATGTTTTTCCAGTTTTGTGGAAAGCATTTTCTCAACAATGATACGGGCATAGCGGCGGGCACCGCTGAAGTCCGCATGCATACTATAATCCAGGAGAGAGAAACCAGCAGAAGGAATACTCTCGATCGCAGCTTCCACGGCAGCAGACATCGTTCCGGAGTAGATCACGTTGATGCTATGGTTTGCCCCATGATTGATACCACTTACACAAAGGTCCGGCTTGCGATGGAGGATCTTATCAACGGCAAGCTTTACACAATCCACCGGTGTACCGCTGCAGGAATAAGCTTCTATACCTTCAAAGATATCAACCTTGCTAAGGCGGAGCGGATGTCCGATGGTGATGGCATGCCCCATACCCGACTGCGCACTGTCCGGCGCTACTACAACGATCTTTCCAAGATCTTTCACCGCCTCCACCAGGTTCATGATACCAGGAGCCGTAATGCCATCATCATTGGTAACCAGGATGACGGGCACATTCTTTTCCTTCACAGACGGAGCGGAAACTTTCCTTTTTTTTGGTGCTGATTTCTTTGTAGCCATAGGACAGCAAAAATGCCATTATTTTTTTAAGCAGGGATGGAAATGTGAAATGCGGAAAAAATTTTGATTTGCAAAATAAATTAGTATTTTCGCCTAAATAAATTAGTTGTCATGGCTGTATCCAATCAAAACCTGAAGCACCTGCGCAAATTGCGTGGCTGGACACAGGAAGAGTTTGCAACCAAATTGGGCATCAAACGATCCCTTCTGGGCGCTTATGAAGAAGGACGCGCTGAACCGCGCATCGATGTGCTTGAAGTGGTGGCTGATATCTTCAAGCTCACGCTCGACGAGTTGCTTCGCAAAGATCTCAGTGACAACAAATCCAACTATCTCGCCAAGCGCCGTGCGATCAAGCTCGCTACCGGCCGGCCGGATATACCCTTCGTTCCCGTAAAAGCTGCCGCAGGTTATCTTGCCGGCTATGCCGATCCCGAGTTTGTGGACGAACTCAATACCTTCACACTACCCATGCTGGCCGGTGGCAATTACCGCGCCTTCGAAATCATCGGTGATTCCATGCTGCCCACGCCAAGCGGCAGTGTGATCGTTGGTGAAAAAGTAGATAACCTCGAAGACCTCAAAAACGACAGCCCCTGCGTGGTTGTTTCCCGCAATGAAGGCATCGTTTACAAAAGAGTACAGAAAAACGGTCGCTCCAAATCCAAACTCACCCTCGTCAGCGATAACCCCATCTATCATCCCTATACCGTCAATGCTGAAGATGTCCTCGAAATGTGGCAGGCGCAAATGGTCATCGCAAAGGCCAACCAGCAGCAGCGGTGGGACATGGGCCAGCTCGCCAATATCGTCAGCGACCTCCAGGAACAGGTTGTTTCCCTCAAGAAACGGATGAATTAACGCCTTGTTTACAGGGAATTAAACGGATTTTTGCGTTTTTTTGCGGGCAGGATTTTAGAACTTCAGTCCGGGCAGCTATATTTGTTTGAACTGATTATGAGAAGAATCACCTGTCTGTGGATACTGCTGTCAGGTTGTGTGTCTTTATTTGCACAGGTAAAAACATTACAAGCCACCAAAACGCTGAAAGCCCCCGTTATCGATGGCACACTCGATGATGCAGCCTGGCAAACTGCACCACCTGCAACCGATTTCACCCAATATTTTCCGGAAGCCGGGTCACCTGCCGCCCAAAAAACAGTCGTCCGCGTTCTTTATGACGATGCCGCTATCTACATTGGCGCTTACCTCTATGACGATCCCCAACTCATCCGCCGCCAGATTACCGCAAGAGACGAAGAACTGCGCAAAGATCTCGACTACTTCTCCGTCTTCCTCGATACCTACCAGGATCAGCAGAACGGTTTCCAGTTTCTCGTAACCTCTTCCAACGTCCAGACCGATGCACGCATCGCTACCAATCCAAATCTCACGCTTGTATTGGGCGATTTTGGTGATAAAACATGGGATGCCGTTTGGGACAGCAAGATCGCGTTCACACCCGATGGCTGGACCATCGAAATGAAGATCCCTTACTTTTCCCTTCGATTCAGTAAGAAGAACATCCAGGACTGGGGCATCCAGTTTCTGCGCTCCGTTCGCCGCAACAACCAGTTTTCATTCTGGAATAATGTGAATCCCGAAGTAAATGGTTTTGTCAACCAGTTTGGTGTATTGCAAAACCTGGTTGACCTGAAGCCACCACTCCGGTTGAATTTTTCACCCTATATCTCCACCGGTTTTCGCAGTACACCCGAGAATGATGGCTATCGCACCGAATTCCTCAAAAGCGGGGGCATGGATGTGAAATATGGGATAAATGAAAGTTTCACCCTCGACGCCACACTGGTACCGGATTTCGGGCAGGTGATCTCTGATAATGTCGTCAATAACCTCACCCCATACGAGGTCAGGTTCGATGAATACCGGCCATTTTTTACAGAAGGCACGGAGATATTCAATAAGTCCGGGTTATTCTATTCGAGGCGGATCGGGGCTATGCCGACGGGCTACCGAAGCGTGCTGAACCTGGCCGCAAATGACCCTAATCTCGAGGTGATAAAAAATCCTGGCCGCACCCAGTTGTACAACGCCGTGAAGTTTTCAGGGCGTACAGAAAAAAAATTAGGCATTGGCGTTTTCAATGCCATTGGTGCATCCATGCATGCGGTTGTCCGCGACAAGACAACAGGAGAGCGAACACGGTACAGAACCGAGCCGGTAACGAATTACAACATCTTTGTACTGGACCAGGCGCTGAAAGGCAGATCATACGTAACACTGACCAATACGAATGTTGTCCGCAGCGGTGCCAGCCAGGATGCAAATGTTTCAGGGCTTGATTTCAGCCTTTATAACAAGCGAAATATTTTCAACCTCAAGGGGTATGTGCATTATAGCTACATCAGCGGTCCTGAAAAATATGATGGCTATAATACACAGCTTCGTTTCGGTAAGGTTAGTGGTCGCTTTCAGTACTCTGTGCAGAACCTTATCCGTTCGCGGGGATATGACCCAACAGACCTTGGGTATCTGCAGACTGCCAACCAACACATCAACAGCGCCTCGGTCAGCTACAACAGATTCACACCGGGCCGTACATTCCTGAACTATACCTACCTGCTTTCACTGCAATACGCACGAATATATGAGCCGGATAAATTCAACACACTTACCGTGCAGGCCAGTGGGTACTGGATCTTCAAAAATTTCTGGGATGCAACTTTAGCTGTTGGGTACCTCCCTGACCAGCATGATTATTTTGTACTGGAGCGGCCAATGTTTGACCGATATGCCCGCCGGCCGCAATATGGTTACATAAATCTCAGCGGAAGTACGGACAGTCGCAAGAAGCTTTTTGTGAACTACAATGTGCTGATGGCGAATTTTTTCAAAAATCCTGAAAAGGAATACAGCATCATCGAAGGGGGCGTGCGCTACAGGTTCAGCAATAAATTTTCGCTGGAAGCCAGCCACCGCTATGAAGCTGAAACCGACTACATTACCTATGTAGAGGAGGATGTGACAGGTGAACCCGTCATCGGCTTCGTGGATTTCAAAGATGTTACCTCATTGCTTTCCGGCATTTATAATTTCACGCCACGCATCAACCTCACATTGCGTGCCCGGCATTACTGGAGCCGCGTGGTCTATAACAGGTTCAGCAATGTTGATGCGAAGGGCAACCCCGTTGACCGGCCTTTCACCCCGGGTTATGATGATAACTTCAACGTGTTTAATGTGGATGCTTTCTTTACCTGGGATTTCCGATATGGCAGCCGGCTCATCATCGGATATAAAAACTGGCTGGGTGAAAATGAGCAACTCGCCCCGGTCAACCACCGGCGCTATCTGAACAACCTCGGCGGTTCGCTGGGATTGAACCATGGCAATGAGGCCACCATCCGGTTTATTTACTTTCTTGATTACAACCAGCTCCGACGCCGGTGATCAAAGGGGAATGATCTCTTTTTCCACCAATGCATAAACTTTGTCGGTCGTACCAGGCCGGACGTTATAGGATCCCGTGAAGCGACTAAAGGCCGGGAGTATGCACCCATGTGACTCAAAGTAAAAGCAGGGAAATTGAAGCGCCTGCCGGCCTCTGCCCCGTATTGTAACAGATGGATGCACATGCCCTGAGAACACAAACTCTCCCTCCGCCGGCACATACAAAGGTTTCTGGACGTCATGCACAAAATGAAAACGATCAATTATGTAAGGATCGTTGTGTACAGTGATCTGTGATTCCTCGTACCATTTGCGGTCCAGGATATCATGGTTGCCCCTTGCGAGGTGAACCTCTAATGAAGAAAAATCACTGCGCCATTTGCGAAACAGTTCGAGTTCACGGTTAGCGGTGCTATGACTGAGATCGCCCACAATGATCAGCCGGTCAGCTTTGAAAAATAAGACTTGTGAAAGAAGACGATGGAGATCATCTTTATAAACAGCCCCCGGAACGCCGATGCCGGCTTTTCGGAAATGGCCAGTTTTGCCGATGTGCAGATCGGCAATGATCAGCGTTCTTTCATTTTCCCAAAAGATACTCCGCTCTGCCGTCAGCACCAGGTGCTGATCCTCAATTATATGGGATAAAAATGCGCTCATAAGGTAGCACAAAACTAGAGCGCTGCGCCGGTTTTCAAAATAGAATTTAGCGCTCGAGTTGGGCCTGCATCCTGCGGACACGGTCTTCCAGTTTCTCCGATGAAAGATCCTCCCGCATACTGTCAACCTTTATAGGAAAACAAAACGGGGTCAACCGGGATGGCCAGGTGATGATAATGTTTGATTCCTGTATGCGTTGCAGCATATCCCGCAACCGGGCTTCTTCCATCTGCTGGTCAAATACTTCTTTGTATGCCTGGCGCAACAGGACATTCCCAGGTTCGTATTCTGCAAAGACCTTGAAAAGGAGGGAGGCCGACGACTGGAGGTGTCTTGCCTTTTTATGTTCTCCAGGAAAGCCCTGGAAGATGAGCCCGCCGATAACGGCGATATCCCGGAATTTCCGCTTGGCCATTTCGGTTGAGTTCACGCTTCGTTGGATATCATTGAACAGGTCATCGGGAGAAAATAGTTCATACACATTGGTATCGTCAACCGGTATTGGCTGATCACTCAGCAGCTCAAAGCCATAGTCATTCATGGCAAATGAAAAGGTGATGGGCGTGATGCGACTGATTCTGAAAGCCAGGATGGCCGCCATGGCTTCATGCACCAGCCTGCCTTCGAAAGGGTATACAAACAGATGAAACCCGTCTTTGGTTTCAATCTGCTCGATCAATAACTCGTTTGCTTTCGGTACATGGGAAATTCGTTCCTGCAGCTCAAACAATGGATTCAATACCTGCAGTTCGATATCCTTGAACCGATCCTTCTGAAAAGCGAGATTGAAACTCTCCCGCAATTTTTTACCAAGATTCGCACTGAGTGGCATCCGGCCGCCATTCCAACTGGGTACTACCGATTTCTTCGCATTTGATTTGCGTACAAGAACGGTCATGTCCTTGATCATGACGAGTTCAAGGTTCCTCCCGGCAAGTGTGAATACATCGCCCGGATCCATCCGGGAAATAAAATATTCTTCGATCACCCCAATATAACCACCCGTCAGAAATTTCACTTTCAACATCGAATCACTGACGATTGTACCAATATGAAGCCGGTGCCGCATGGCCATCTTTCGGCTGGTAATGCGATACACACCATCCTCTTCGATCACCTTTTTATATTCATCATATTGTTGCAAAGCAGTACCACCTTCGGTGATGTGAAGCAGGATCTCATTGAACTCATTTAGGGTGATATCCCTGTAGCAATGGGTGTTCCTGATTTCTTCAAAAAGAATGGCGGGCCTGAACCCATCGGAGATGGCCAGCGTACAGCAGAACTGGATCAGCGTATCGAAGCATAACATCATCGGTGGCCGGCTTTCTATCAGTTGATCACTGATGGCCGACTTAAGTGCGGCAGCTTCAACAAGCTCCAGGGAATGTGTTGGCAGGAAAAATATCTTGCTGGTTGCATCGGGCTGATGACCGCTGCGACCGGCTCTTTGCAGGAACCGCGCCACTCCTTTTGGTGAGCCTACCTGTATGACGGTTTCCACAGGACGAAAATCGACACCGAGGTCAAGCGATGCCGTACAGACGACGGCTTTCAATTTGCCTGTATGTAAATTGTCTTCCACCCAAAGCCTCAGCTCCTGGTCCACACTGCCATGATGCAAAGCGATAGCACCTGCAAGATCAGGCGCAGCGTTAAGAATGGCCTGGTACCATTGTTCACTCATGCCTCGCGTATTAATGAAGATGAGCGTAGTCCTGCTTTCGTTGATAATAGGTATGACCTTCTCCACCAGTTTGATCCCCAGGTGGCCCGCCCAGGGATATTTTTCTATTTCATCCGGCAGCACCGATTGGATCTCTACCGACTTGCGTATGTCAGCTCGTACGATCACCCCCTCTTTCTTCAATGGTGCCATCAATACTTCCTTCGCTTCTTCGAGGTTGCCAATCGTGGCGGAGATGCCCCAGATAGAAAGTGGGCTGAATAGCTTACCGGGTTCAATGCAATGCACTATCCGAGAAATCGCAAGTTCCACCTGTACACCCCTTTTGCTGCCAAGCAACTCATGCCATTCATCAACCGCTATGATCTGCAAATTGGTAAACACGTCGGCATAGCCTTTTTGCGCAAGTAAGAGGTGAAGGCTTTCAGGAGTGATGATGAGCGCTTCGGGCATCTGGCGTTTTTGCTTTGCACGTTCATTCAGTGATGTGTCACCATTGCGGATGCCCACTTTCCATTGCATTCCGAGTTCGGTGATCACTTCTTCCATGGCGCGACCAATATCTTTTGCCAGTGCGCGGAGAGGGGTTACCCATAACAGCTGCAGGCCATTCCTCGATTTCTTGCGGTAACTGTCAGGATGTTTGTTGATGAAGGAAATAAGGGCCCCGAGAAAAACAGAATAGGTCTTTCCGCAACCGGTTGGCGCATTCACCAGTCCGCTCTCGTTATCTATAATTTTCTGCCAGGCCTGCTCCTGGAAATGGAAAGGGTGCAGATCTTTCGCGGCCAGCCAGTCAGCGATCACTTTGTATCCGGGGCTATCTTGCAACTTCATTGTCCGTATATCTCCAACATCTTTTTCAGGTCCTCGAGCGTATTGATCTCATCCGCTTTCTTATCGGTCCGCCAGCGGCTGATCCGGGGAAAACGCAAAGCTACACCGGATTTATGACGATTGCTGGCCGCAATTCCTTCAAACGCAAGTTCGAATACCAGCTCGGGTTTGACAGTGCGGACTGGTCCGAATTTTTCGAGGGAATTGCGTTTCACAAAATTATCCACCTGCGCAAATTCCTTGTCTGTCAACCCTGAATATGCTTTGGCGAATGGCACCAGCTTTTCGCCATCCCTGACCGCAAAGGTGTAGTCTGTGTAAAGGTTACTTCGGCGGCCGCTTCCTTTTTGGGCGTAGATCATCACGGCATCGATTACCAGCGGATCAATCTTCCATTTCCACCAGTCACCCCGTTTACGCCCGGTTTGATAAGGAGACGATCTGCGTTTGAGCATTATACCCTCGCTCCCCATTTCTCTCGACTGTGCTCTTAAGGCGGCTAATTCTTCCCAGGTGTGAAAATTGATCACGGGCGAGAGATGAAGTATCGGGTGGGCGGTTTGGTCAACGATCTTCTCGAGCATGCTTCGCCGCTCAGCCATGGAGCGCTCGCGAATGTCTTCACCGTTCTGCTCCAGTATGTCATACGCGAAGAAATGCATCGGCACTTCCTGCAGTTGTTTCTTTGTTATGTTCTTCCGTCCGATCCTTGTCTGCAGCAATGCAAATGGCAGGGGTTTCTTATCCATCGCAGGGATAATCTCGCCGTCCAGTACAATGCCATCCGGCAGCAGACTCTTCAGTGCCTCATACTCCGGGAATTTTTCCGTCATCAGTTCTTCTCCGCGGCTCCATACAAACAGCTCATCATTTCTTTTGATCAGTTGCCCGCGTATCCCGTCCCATTTCCATTCCGCCTGCCATTCTGCAGGCTGGCCCAGCGATTGCGGCTCATCTTCCAGGGCATAAGCCAGGTAAAAAGGATAAGGTTTGGAATGGTCGGTTGTGATAGAAGACTCGCTGAGCAATTCATCAAAACTGGTGGTGGCAGGATCCCAGTTGCCACTGATCCGGTGCGCGATCACGCTGGGTTCCAGGTTGACTGTTTTTGCCAGCGCATTCACCATCAGCTTTTGTGATACACCTATCCGAAATGTTCCTGATAACAATTTGTTGAACACAAACCGCTCAGCCGCACTGGCCATCGATTTCCATGTCTCTATCATGAACGCTTTCTTCTCTTCTTCGGTTGCTTTTTCTATCCGAATGAATTCTTCCACGTAGTGATGCAACGTTGCCGGAGGCGCGTCCTCCTTTAGTATCTCTGTCGGTATCAGCAACGCAATTGTTTCGGAGAGATCACCCACCGTATGATAGCTTTCTTCAAATAGCCAAAGGGGGATGTTCACCAGTTCTGCGCACCAGGTTGCCAACAACCGCCCGGAGATCGTTCGCCGCGGGCGACGGCCGCTGAATAGCGCGATCACCCAGACCTTGTCCTTATCCGATGCTGTGGCAAAATACCGCACCAGCGCATCCAGCTTCTCATTTGTCTTGGTGGTAGTGCCCAATACATTCACCAGGGCGGCAAACATGGCCATGCCGTTTTCCGCCGGAATGATCACCTCGTTACGGTCCTCCGGTATGGTCAGTTCCTCATTCTTCATTGGCGGCAATCGTTTCTTCTTCTTCCAGACCGAATTCGGTTTTTACCTCCGCAGCTTCTATACCATGTTCATTCAGGTAGCGGCTGAATGCAGACTGGAAACCATGCGTCACAAAGACTTTGGTGGCACCTGTTTCCTTCACAGCGGTGAGCAGGCTGTTCCAGTCTGCATGGTCACTCAGTGCAAATCCGGCATCGGCATTTCTCCGGCGAACATTTCCCCGTACCTGCATCCAGCCGCTGCATATCCCGGTAGCAGATGGACTGAATCGCTTCATCCATGGTGTGCCATCGGCACTCGGAGGCGCTATCACCACGCTCCCTTTGTACTCTTCTTTTGGCAGGTCTGCCGTTACGCGCTTCACGGGTGGCAGTAGCCTCGTCATTGTATCGGGAAATGCCTGTAGCAAGGTCTGTTGCGTATTCCAGATGGCGCCATGTACATAGATGCGGTCTGTCACATCTTTGACGGCTTGTAATACCCGCTGCGCTTTCCCCAGGCTATAGGCTGTCATCACCGAAGTCTTGCCTGCTGCCTGGTTGCGTTTGATCCATTGCTGTATGTCGCTGAATATCTCGGACTGGGTTTTCCAGTTATAGATCGGAAGCCCAAAGGTGGATTCCGTTACGAACGTGTTGCATTTCACCGGTTCAAACTCGCCACTGATGCCATCGTTCTCGAGTTTGTAATCACCGCTGATCACCCAAACCTCACCCTGGTATTCAATCCTCACCTGTGATGAACCGATGATATGGCCTGCAGGATGCAGGGAAACACGGACGCCGTTGAGAAAAACAGGTTCACCCCACTCAACGGACTCATAATTATTTTCTCCCAGCCTTAGCTGAAGGATGGGCTTGGTGAGGTGGTGGCAGAGATAGGATTTGCTGCCAAACCGTGCATGATCACTATGCGCGTGCGTGATGACAGCTTTCGCAACGGGACGCCAGGGATCGATGTGAAACTGGCCTGCCGGGCAATAGAGCCCGCTATCTGTGAATTGTATGAGTGCCTGCGCCAAATGGAGGGTTTTAGATGGTGACTACCCTTTTCCCCCATTGCAGTTTTCATGCCTGATCTTCAGTTGACGGCCTTAACAACCCCGTCCTGCCATTTGAGGAAATACAATTTCTTGTTTTCAAAATAATCCAGCGTGTTCGTGGATTTATTGATCACGGGCTGAATATCATAATCCGTGAATACCTGGTTTTGTTTGTTGCCCAGGTTTGAGGAAATATCCTGCTTGTATTGCAACAGTAGTTTGGAGAATTTCCAGGTCACTTCATAGCCCCTGAACACCATATCCGATGGCCGGGCATACATCGTACTGTTGAAATAGCTGGTGATATCCTGGCTCACGCGGTCAAGCTTTGAATGATAGAAGGGAGTGCTGTAGATGATTTCAAGCCCCTTGAATTCCGGTTTGTTGAATTCTCGGATGCCATCCCAGGTTGGCATGCCCATTACCACTACAGGATACGTTTTATTCAGCGTTGCCAATTGCGCGGCAAGTCGTTTCCCGAAATTCATATCAAGGCTGCCGGCAATACACAGCGTTTTGCGACTGGTATCCAGATGCGCTTTGAGCTGGTTGATCGTGAAACTGTCATTGAGCTCGACGTATTTCAGTCGCAGTGCGGGGTTGACCGTATTCTTTGCAAAATCATCGAAGAGGTTGCGAACAATGTTATCTGCCGTTCCCTTGCGGCGAAAAACGACGGTTGGGTTGACGCTGTAGTATTTCTGAATGTACCGGTAAATACCTTCACACTGCGTTTTCAGCGTAGGGTTCAGAATGACAAAATATGGGTTGCCACCGGTGCCGCCATCGTTAGGCACAGTAGCGTTTATGACAGGTATCTTGCGTTTGAAGGCGGCTTCAGAAAAGACACGCAGTTCATTTCCGGAGCAGTGGGCGAGGATCAGCTCCACATCATCAAGTTCTTTCCGATCGAGCTGCTGCTGGATGCTTTCAGTAGCTGAACGGGTGTCATAAATGTACACTTCAAGGTTGGCACCTTCGGCATTCAGTGAATCAAGCGCAAGTTGTGCGCCTTCGTAGAATTCAAGACCCGGATTGATGAACTTGGGAAAATTGTTATTCTTATACCGGAACTCCTGTGATCCATCGAAAGCAGAATCCAGGTAAAGCGGTGCGAAGATCGCGATCTTGTGTTTTTTGTCCTGCGCGGAAATACTGCCGGCTACCACCAACAGTAAAGACAAAAAGAAAACAATTTTTTTCATAGTCAAGTTTAATCCGTTTCTATGCGTTCCGGGTTTATTCCCACTCGATAGTAGCGGGCGGTTTGCTGCTGATATCATAAACCACCCTGTTTATCCCCCGCACATTGTTGATGATTTCGTTGGATACATTGGCCAGGAACTCATAAGGGAGATGCGACCAGTCAGCCGTCATCCCGTCCACACTGGTTACTGCGCGCAATGCAACCGTGAATTCATATGTGCGTTCATCACCCATGACGCCCACACTTTTCACAGGCAATAAGATAGCTCCTGCCTGCCAAACAGTTGCATACAGGTTGTTATCTTTCAACGCCTTGATATACAAGTGATCAGCTTCTTGCAACAATTGTACCTTTTCCTCTGTGATCTCACCGAGTATCCTGATGGCCAGGCCAGGCCCGGGGAAGGGGTGGCGGTCGATCATGTCGGCCGGGATGCCGAGTTCGCGGCCAACCTTTCTCACCTCATCCTTGAACAGTGAACGCAGTGGCTCTACCAGTTCGAGATGTAAATGAGCGGGAAGGCCCCCCACGTTGTGGTGTGACTTAATGGTCACCGAAGGTCCATGCACTGACACACTTTCGATCACATCCGGGTAAATCGTACCCTGGCCGAGTAGCCCGATGCCTTCAAGGCTTTTTGCTTCTTCCTGGAAAATATCGATGAAGAGGCTGCCAATTACTTTTCGTTTTGCTTCCGGATCTGTCTTTCCTTCCAGTTCTTTATAGAATCGTTGCTTTGCGTCGATGCCTTTTACATTCAGGCCGATCTTGGCATAGGTATCCAGTACGTTTTGGAATTCATCCTTGCGCAGCACACCATTATCAACAAAGATCCCGAACAGACGGTCCCCGATAGCTCGGTGAATAAGCGTGGCGGCAACTGTGCTGTCAACACCACCGCTCAGAGCCATCACCACTTTGCGGTCGCCGATCTGTTTCTTCAACGCCTCCACAGTATCCGTGATGAAATGCGCCGGTGTCCAATCGCGGGAGCAGCCACAAATATTAACCAGGAAATTCGTCAGGATCTTTTTCCCTTCAGTGGAATGGTAAACTTCGGGATGAAACTGCACGCCATACAATGCACAGGATCCGTCGTTGGCGTTTTGCCGGAATGCAGCTACAGGAATGCTGTCAGTATCGGCGAGTAATTCAAATCCTGCCGGCAACTCCTTGATGGTATCACTATGGCTCATCCACACCTGGGTGGGAGAAAGAACACCTTTCAGCAATATATCGTCCGGCTGCCGTATCTGCAGCAAGGCCCGGCCATATTCACGTTTATTACTTTTTGCAACAACCCCACCATACCTCCGTGCAGTGAGCTGTGCTCCATAACATACACCAAGTACGGGTACATTGGCCGTCATCGCTGCCACATCCACATCGGGAGCATTGGCTTCATTCACGGAAAACGGGGAGCCGGAGAGAATGATTCCTTTCAAACCCGGCTCAAACACCACCGGCCGGGAAAAAGGGACGATTTCACAATATACGTTGGCCTCTCGTACAGCCCTGGCTATCAACTGCGTATATTGAGAGCCGAAATCGAGAATAAGGATCTTTTCCGTCATGGTGCTGCGAAGGTAAACAGACCGCGCCTGAAAGCCAACTGAACCACAAAGAAGCGTGTAACCTGGTTTCCCTGTCCAACGTCTTATGCTTTATATCCGGTTTTAATTTTAATTTTCCATTCAAACCAACACATCATGAGACTTTTTTCCTTGTTCTGCCTCGCTGCACTCCTTACACTGACCGCCTGCGACTTCACCGGCCGCAGGGTGAGGGGTGATGGCAACATCACCAGCCGTGACCACAAGATCACCGGTTTTACGGGAGTTGATGTCAGCGGCGCCATTGACGTGATCGTTACCGGGGACTCTGTAACCTCGGTGCGACTGGAAACAGATAACAACCTGCATGAACATATAGAAGTGTACGAAGATCATGGCGTGCTTCATGCATCCACCCGCAACAATATAAATCCGGATCCTACACGCGGCATCAAACTCTATGTGTCCGCACCCGCTCTGAACTATTTTGAAGCATCCGGCGCCTGCAGCATTGTGAGCAAGAACAGGATCACGACGAGTAAGCCCGTGGAGGTGGGACTCAGCGGAGCTTCTACGTTGAAGCTTGATATCAAAGCGCCATCCATACGTGTTGACGGAAGCGGGGCGTCCAATATCAATCTTTCCGGTGAAACAAGAACCCTGGATATCGACGGGTCTGGCAGCACTGAAGTCCGCGCATTTGGATTGCTGTCGGAAACCACCAACATCGGGTTATCCGGCGCCGGTACAGCAGAAGTCTATGCTAGTGTGAAATTGAACGTGAATGGCAGCGGTGCATCCGATGTGCGCTACAAGGGCAACGCCACCGTCACCTCCGACCTGAGCGGTGCCGGCAGCCTGAAGAAAGTGGAATAGTTTGCGGGATGCGGGCCTGCCTGCCGGAGCGAAGCTAGGATGCTGGGTACTGGATGCTGGATACTTCATTTTTGCGTTCTTTGCCTCCTTTGCTTCTTTGCGTGAAACCAAACTGCTTATGACCTCACGACGTGACTTCATCCGGCAATCCGCCCTCGCCACCGGCGGACTGCTGTTAGCACAATCATCTTTTGCCGGGATATTAAACCCTGCAAAACGAAAAGTCATCATCATCGGTGCCGGCTTTGCCGGGCTGGCAGCCGCCTGCTATCTCCGGAAAAAGAAGATCGATTGCATAATACTTGAAGCGCGTAACCGCATAGGCGGCAGAGTTCACTCGCACGTCATTGATCCCGCCGAGAATCTCGTCATAGAGCTCGGTGCCGAATGGGTGGGCAACTCACACACCCGGCTCCAAAACCTCTGCAATGAATTCGGCCTTGAGCTGCAGGATAACCAGTTTGACACACACCTCATCTACAAAGGCGGTTATCACCGCGCCGGCCAATGGGACTACAGTGAGGACTGGAAGAAAAAATTCAAAGAAATCATCACAGGTTATCCGAAGATGAGCCAGGCAGATAAACTCAAACTCGATCAGACCGATTGGTGGCGTTTTCTGGTAAACAAGGGCTGTGAAGGCAGAGACCTCGATATCCGCGAATTACTCGACAGCACCGATTTTGGTGAAAGTATCCGGCATGTATCTGCCTTTGCCGCCCTGGCTGAGTACGCAGAAAGCAGCGAGAAAAATGAAATGGATCTTAAGATAAAAGGTGGAAACAGCTCGCTGGCTACAAAGATGGCCGCGTTTATCGGCGAAGAACGGATCCATCTTCAACATGCGGTGCAGCGCGTTGTCCAGACAAAAACAGGTGTCAGGGTTTTCTGCAGCAATGGAAAAGAATTCACCGGCGACAAGATCATTTGCACAGTGCCGACTTACGCTCTCGGCCGCATCAAATGGGAACCGGGCCTGCCGGCTGACCAGGTTAAAGCTATGGGTGAACTGCAATACGCTCGTATCAACAAAAATCCATTGCTGTTTTCCGAAAGATTCTGGAGGGAGGAGAGATTTGATATGGTAACCGATCAACTACCACATTATTTTTATCATGCCACGCGCAACCAGCCCTCAAAAAAAGGGGTGCTGATATCCTACACAATCGGCGATAAAGCGGCGGTGATCGCCAACCAAACAGACGAATGGAAAGCCAATGCCATCCAGCAAACCCTGCAACCCCATTTTGGTGATGTAAAAGCATTGCTGGAAAAGCAGGCTAATTATTATTGGGGCAATGATGAATACTCCAGGGGATCCTATGCTGTCTATGGCAAAGGACAATGGTTCCGCCTCCGCCCGATCCTTAGCCGCAGTCATATTCACACGCATTTCGCAGGTGAACATCTTGCCGACTGGCAGGGATTCATGGAAGGCGCAATCAACACCGGCGAAGATGCCGCTGCAAAAATCTGATCAAAGATGTACATACTTCACCGTGATATTAATGTCCCGGTTCCGGCCTTTGTCATCGCTACAGGAAATTTTCACCGGCCCTTCCGCAGGTGAGAAGAACTGAATCTCCCCCGGATGACTTGCCTTGAAGAATTTGTTATTGATATACCAGTAAACCTTGCTCACATCATTGGCCGTGCGGCAGCTTAATTGCAGGGGTTCCGGCTGTGTCCTGCTGATCAGGTACTCTGTACCGTTTGCCGGCGAACTGATGGCTGGTGCGGATCCTTTGAAGATCAGCTCGCATTGAGGATTGTGCGGCGGGATCTTTTCATAGGCTACATTGTTCTGATCCATCCACTCCATGATGTCGGCATCGGTGATACGGTATTGCTTTTTTCGGAAGCCCGCTTCCGGCTGACAAGATTTGCAATAAGACATGGATTCGTCCGGGCTGATTGCGATCTCCTGGCGGTTGTTGCATACCTGTGCAGGTGATACCAACGGTATGAAATAATCAGACACAATATTTGTGCAATGTGCCGCAGGGACCAGGCCGGTCTCGCTGCATACCATGCGTTGGCCGCAATCTTCAGGCATGCTGAACCATTCCCGGTCTGAATCATAGTCGATGGTGTTGAACAGCCGGAAAAGGAGCGGAGTAGCCGTGCCGGCACCGCTAAGACCCGCCACACCTGAGCCCGAGAAATTTCCTGTCCATACACCAATCGTATATCGCTTGTTATAACCAATACTCCAACCATCTTTGCGGCCATAGCTGGTGCCGGTTTTCCAGGCTATTTTCGGCATCTTTTCAGTGGCGCTCCAGTTCAGGGGAAAATCAGGTCTGTTCACCCGCGATAAAATTTCATTGATCATGAAGGTCGAAGCTGGTGAAATGAGCTGTCTGCCACGACGAATGCTGTCCTCTTTCAGGAAACCAAGCGGTGCATAGTTGCCATCATGGGCAAAGGAGGCGAACAAGGCAGTGAGTTCTTCAAGGGTTGTGCCACAGCCACCCAGGATCATCGAGAGCCCGAGCTTTTGCCGGTCTTTCCGTACCTGTTGGAATCCGCTCATGGATAGTCCTTCCACCAGCCGGTCCTTCCCGAGCATGCGAAGACCTTTCACCGCAGGTATATTGAGCGAACGCTCCAATGCAAATTCTACGCTTACGTAGCCATTGAATTTTTCATCATAATTCTCCGGTGCATATCCTTCATAGTTGACGGATACATCATTCATGATCGTCTTTGGTGTAAGCAGCCCTTCATCAAAGCACATGGCATATAACAGCGGCTTGAGTGTACTGCCCGGCTGCCGGATTGCCTGTGCGCCATTTACCTGCCCACCATCGGTGGTATCGAGAAAGCCTGATGAACCAACGTAGGAGATCACTTGGTTGGTTTCATTGTCCACGATCACCACGGCGGCATTCCTTATACCGCGGAGCCGTAGCGAGCGTACATAATCCTCCACGATCTTCTCGGTTTTGAGTTGGGTATTGAGATCAATGCTGGTTTCAATAGTATGCCCACCCCTTTTTTTCAGTTTGTACGAGAGGTGGGGGATATAATGAGGCACCGCATGTCGGGTGGCTGTCAATGGCTCCGCCAATGCGTCCTCTATTTCTTTTTTTGTGAAAACCTGGTCATCGGCGAACAGTTGCAGCCACCTGTTCCGCTCCTGTACGATCAGGTCGTTGTTGCGGCCGATACGCAGGCTGGACGGTCGGTTCGGGATGATGCTCAAGGCCGTTATCTCGGCAAGCGAGAGGTGGTCCGGGTTCTTTTTAAAATAAAGTAAAGAAGCAGCCTTCACTCCTTCAATGTTTCCACCATAGGGAACGAGATTGAGATAAAGCTGGAGGATTTCATCCTTGCTGTATTTCCATTCCAACTGAAATGCCCGAAATGCCTCGATCACTTTGCTGATGATGTTCCTTGGTCTTCGTTCAAGTGCCCTGGCCACCTGCATCGTAATGGTACTGGCCCCACTGGTGGTTTTCATCCGGAAAATGTTCATCGTCATGGCCCGCACGAGGGCAAATGGATTCACGCCGGGATGATGATAGAAATGCCGGTCCTCCTTCGCGACGATCGCCTTTCGCAGCACGGGTGAGATCTCGCTGAGCTCGGTCTTCATTCTCCATTTCTCATCCGGCGTAAGGTAGGCATTGACAAGCTCGCCTTTGTTGTCAGTGATGATCGTGGAGTAGGAAACCCGGTCTGGTACAGGAAAAAGAAGGTTCAGCAGAAGAAAAAGCAGGAACGAAGCAACTGAAAAGATCAGCAGCCGCTTTGCAAATCGCCTGATTGATTGTCGGGTTATCCTGGGTCTTAGTCTCACGTTACCTGGTGGCATCCATTGCCGTTAACAAAGATTTATATTATGATCCAAATACAACCGCCGCTTGCAAGCCTGTAGCTGCCTTATGGAAATTATGAGGTTCTGCACCACAGTAAAGATATTTCCCCGGCATTATCTTCACAGTAAATTCCGGCAGGTTTTTACAAAAGATAAGCAGGCTGTGAATTTTTTTTGAATCGACGGCATTTCTTTAACTTACTTTTCTATTAGACCAACCAGAATTATATGCGTATAAAATTATCAGCAGCAACTATGATCATAGTTGCTATTTTTTTACTGGCGTGTAACCGTAACTCCGTATCGCTCAGCTTTACCAACGCCAAAGATGAGGTGCCGGCTCTCGGCAACCTGGTGTTCAGGTTTTCCCAGTCGCTTGTGCCCGACTCTGTGTTGAATGCGTGGGATTCCTCGGACTATGTGTCTTTCGAGCCGGCCATTCCCGGCCGTTTCCGTTGGGAAAGCCCTGATCAGCTTGTGTTCTCCCCGGCGCAGCCGCTTGATCCTGCCACCAATTATACCGCGAACATCCGCAAAGAAGTACTACGCTTCAGCAAATATGATAATGTCAAAGATGCGGATAAGATCAAATTTCATACACCTGATCTTACACTGGACAATGCACAGGTGGTTTGGGTAGGTGAAAGCAGTACTACTGCCGCGCCTCAACTGGTTCTTGCATTCAACTATAAAGTGAGTCCGGCTGACCTGAAAGATAAATTGGTGGTGGAAGTGGATGGCAGGAAAACTGATTTCAACATTATAACAGCTTCGCCTGAGACGAAAATGGCCATTCGGATAAATGGTGTGAAAACAGAAGACAGGAATTTTGATACAAAGGTCACCATTGCAAAAGGATTGAAGCCTGCGGTCGGCGCAAACAGCACAGCAGAAGCAATCACATCAAGTTTCACTATACCATCTCCCTTCACCCTGCTGATACAGGAAGTGGAAGCCGATCACGACGGAACGGAAGGTACCGTCCGTATCACAACCAGCCAGCAGGTGACGGCAGACGGATTAAAGTCGTTCATTTCACTTACCCCGGACGTAGCCTACACTACGGAGATCACCGAAACGGGTTTCAATATCCGCAGCGACAAATTCACGGTGGAGAACAGCTATGCATTTACCCTGCGAAAAGGATTGCGCGGAAAGATTGGTGGCGTGCTGAAAGAAGAGTATGCCGGCAATTTTGCTTTCGGGGCACTTGAAGCAAATATCAACTTTACAAACAGCAAAGGTGTATATCTTTCACGCAAGGGTGGAAAAAACCTGGAAGTGCAGATCACGAATGTACCCAAGGTGAAACTGGTCATCTCCAAGATTTATGAATCCAATCTGCTCATGGCAGGTCGGTATGGATACAGTCCACGTGAAACCCAACCCAGCCGGGCAAGCTACAGCGATGAAGGCGATGGCTATTACTATGATGAATACGGAAGTGGTGATGCCATGCTGGGGGATGTGATCTTCGAGAAAGAAATCGATACCCGTTCACTGCCCAAATCTGCAGGTGGAAGATTGCTCAACCTCGGCCAGTTTGAAGACAGGCTCCAGGATTTCAAAGGCATTTATCATGTCATGCTCCGTTCCACAGAAGATTACTGGATAAAAGACAGCCGTTTCATCAGCCTTTCAGATCTTGGCCTCATAGCAAAAGAAGGACAGGAGAAGATCTATGTATTCACGAACTCCATCAAAACAGCGAAGTCAGTACCGGAAGTGACAGTGGCGGTCTATGCAGCCAATAATCAATTGATCGGCACGGGAACCACTAACGCGGACGGGGTGGCGGAGATAGCATGGGATAGAAAAGACTTCGCCGGGTTCCGTCCGGCCATGATCATCGCCAAATCAGCAGATGATTTCAATTATCTCCCTTTCAATAACACACGCATCAACACCTCCCGGTTCGATGTGGGAGGAAAACGAACCAATGCCAGCGGGCTCGACGCATTCGTATACGCCGAGCGCGATATCTATCGCCCCGGGGAAAAGGTCAATTTCTCTGTGGTCGTCCGTGACCGGGTTTGGAAAACACCCGGCGAGATACCCCTGAAACTTAAATTTATTTTACCCAACGGGAAAGAACTCACGAGCCTCCGCAAGACACTCAATGAGGAAGGGGCTGTTGAAGGAAGCATCGACCTTGCCACTTCAGCTATCACCGGGGGTTATACACTCGAAGTCTATTCTTCTAACGATATCCTGCTCGCTTCAAAAAATTTCTCCATCGAAGAATTCGTACCCGACAGAATCCGGGTGGCTGCAAAACTGGATAAGACCGGCGTAACACCGGGCGACAAAGCCATCCTAAGCATCAACGCCGTCAATTTCTTTGGCCCGCCTGCATCCAGCCGCAAATATGAAACGGAGATCCAGGTCCGGCAGAAATATTTTAACCCCGAAAAATTTGCCGACTATGATTTCACACTGGCAAATCAAAACAGCTTCTTCGATAAGATCGTGCGGGAGGGCAAAACCGACGAGAGTGGCAATGCGACCGAAACTTACGAAGTGCCCGCAACGTATGCCAATATGGGCGCATTGCAGGCAAATTTTTATACAACCGTTTTTGATGAGACCGGCAGACCAGTGAGCCGTGCTGCCTCTGCAGATATCTATACACAGGATGTTTTCTTCGGTGTCAAACGCGACTGGTTTTATTACTATCCCCTCAACCAGCCGGTAAAATTCTCGCTTGCTGCAGCCAACAAAGACGGCAACGCTGTTCAATCAACAGCGCGTGTTGTAGTGATCAAACATGAGTATCGCACAGTACTCAGCCGCAGCGGCAGCTATTTCCGCTACGAGTCGCAAAAAGAAGATAAAGTGATGAGTGAATCGAACATCACGGTCGGAAACAACACAATTTACAATTTCATTCCACGGTCCCCGGGCGATTATGAACTCCGGGTCTATCGTCCCGGTGCAGGAAATTATGTGAGCAAAGGCTTTTACAGCTATGGTAGCTGGGGTGGCAATAACAACAATTCATTTGAGGTAAGCAACGAGGGCAATATCGAGATCGAGATCGATAAGAAATCATACATGACCGGCGAAAAGGTAAAGGCACTGTTCAAAACGCCTTTCAGCGGCAGGATGCTCGTAACAATGGAGACCGACCATGTGATCTCGCATCAGTACGTGGATGTAGCGGCGCGTACAGCAGAAGTGGATCTTAAGTTGGCTGCCGAGCATGTACCAAATGCCTATATCACCGCAACGCTGATCAAGCCTCATGATGTCTCCGATATTCCCCTCACCGTAGCACATGGATTTAAAAATGTGACGGTAGAGGAAAAGAACAGGAAAATGGGCGTACAGATCCAGGCACCGAAGACGGTGAGATCACGTACTAAGCAAAAGATCAGGGTCAAGGCCTCGCCGGGTTCATATGTAACGCTTGCTGCTGTTGATAATGGTGTTCTCCAGATCACTGATTTCAAAACACCTGATCCATACAACTATTTTTATCAGAAGAAAGCCCTCCAGGTAACGCCCTATGATCTGTATCCGTTACTGTTTGCCGAAGTAAGAGCACGACTCAGCAGCACGGGTGGGGACGGTGAGCTGGATATGGATAAACGCGTGAACCCAATGCCTGCAAAGCGGGTCAAAGTAGTAAGCTATTGGAGTGGTATCCGAAAGGCGAACGGAAGCGGAGATGCCGAGTTTGAGTTTGAAGTGCCGCAGTTCAGTGGTGAGGTTCGCCTGATGGCCGTAGCGTATAAGGGCGCTGCATTTGGAATGGCGGAAAATGCCATGACCGTTGCCGACCCGATCGTGATCAGCAGTGCGTTGCCACGGTTCCTGAGCCCCGGCGATACGGTCATGGTGCCGGTTACGCTGAGCAATACAACGGCGAATGCCGGAAATGTAACTGCGACCATCGTGACGGAAGGTGCACTGAAGTCGACAGGTGCGGTTTCGCAGTCCATCAACATCGCAGGTAAATCAGAGGGCCGCGCGGTCTTCAATATCGCGGCGGCTTCTGTGATCGGAACCGGTAAGGTGCGGATACAGGTGAGTGGACTCGGAGAGAAATTTGAAGAAGTTACTGAGCTCTCCGTACGCCCGGCATCCACTCTCCAGAAGCGCACGGGAGGGGGATCGGTAAACGGTGGTGCCAACCAGAAAATAACAATAGGCGTGGCGGACTTCATGCCGGGCTCAGTGAATTATAAACTGGTGGTCAGCCGCTCACCTGTTATCGAAATTGCGCACCACCTCAAATACCTCGTGCAGTATCCTTATGGCTGTACTGAGCAGACGATATCGGCTGCTTTCCCTCAACTTTATTTTGGTGATATGGCAGACCTGCTCGCGGATGATGAATCCGGGCAGAAGAAGGCGAATGCCAATACCAATATTCTTGAAGCGATCCGCAAGATAAAAATGAGACAACTGTATACCGGCGCTGTGACCTTGTGGGATGGCGAAGGCAGAGAGGACTGGTGGACAACGGTGTATGCTGCACATTTCCTGCTCGAAGCCCGCAAAGCCGGCTTTGATGTAGACAACAGCCTGTTGGAGACGATGCTGAACTACCTCAGTGGTAAACTGAGAAGCAGGGAGACGATCAGTTATTATTACAATCGTGATCAGAATCGGAAGATCGCACCGAAGGAGGTAGCCTATAGCCTTTATGTGCTGGCGCTTGCAGGTCGCACCAATGTGCCTGCCATGAATTATTACAAAGCAAATCCGCAGATATTGGCGCTTGACAGCCGATACCTTTTATCAGCAGCGTATGCCGTCGCCGGGGATAAGAAATCATATGCTGCATTGTTGCCAGGCGCATTTGCCGGTGAGGAGTCGGTAAGGCAAACCGGCGGCAGCTACTACTCTGTAACCAGGGATGAAGCGATTGCATTGAATGCCCTGATAGATGTGGATCCGGGGAACAAGCAGGTACCGGTGATGGCCGGACATCTTTCATCACGACTGAAAGGAAATGACTGGTTCAATACGCAGGAGCGGGCATTCGCCTTCCTGGCACTGGGCAAACTAAGCCGCGCAGCAAATGCATCAACGGTCACTGCAGAGATTCGCAGCAAGGGTAAAACGATTGCGAAGATTGATGGTGGCATCTGGAAGGCAGATGCGAAGGCACTTGGTGGCACAGATATCGAAATAGTAACGAAGGGTAGCGGCCGCCTCTATTACTCATGGGAGGCAGAAGGTATCAGCAGTACCGGTGCATATACAGAAGAAGACAATTTTTTACGCGTTCGGCGTAAGTTCTATGATCGTTTTGGTACTCCCATCACGGGCAATACCTTCCGGCAGAACGACCTCGTGATTATCGGGGTCACGCTGGAGAAAGCTTATTCCGGATCGATCGAGAACGTGGTGATCACAGACTTGCTGCCTGCCGGTTTTGAGATCGAAAACCCCCGGACAAAAGAAATACCCGGAATGGACTGGATAAAGGATGGAGCGACGCCGGTGGCACTCGACGTAAGAGACGACCGGATCCATTTCTTCGTGGATGCATACAGCAATAAACAAACATATTACTATGCAGTGAGGGCAGTATCGCCGGGGCAATACAGGTTAGGGCCTGTGAGCGCGGATGCGATGTATAATGCAGAATATCATTCGTATCATGGGGCTGGTTCGGTGAGGATTACACCTTAATTTCTCGCAAAGGCGCAAAGTTTCTTTGCGTCTTTGCTCTCTTTGCTCCTTTGCGTGAAACTTACTCTGACTTATTTACGGTCAGAACCGGAATTTTCGAGCCATACGGAAGCAGGTTGTTCGTGATCCTGTTCCACAAGCCTGGCAGCCGGAATTCCTTCACGGGATTCACCATGATCAGATCGGCATTTATCTTTTTCGAAAATTCCAACGTGCTTTTAGCGAGGTTCTGCCCTTCCAGCAGGATGCATTGTACAGGGATGGTGGAAATGCTTTGTACGATCTCCAGCGTGCTGTCGAGTATCGTCTTCTCGCCGTCCGCTGAACGACGGAGGGAAACAAAATATACTGTGGAGCGAAACGCCCGGCCCAGCAAAGCTGCCAGCCTGATCTGCCGCATGGGGACTTCTCCGCTGACAGGCAGAACTATCTTTTTAAAATGACAAACAAGCCCCGTGGATCTTACACCCAGCACAGGAATATTTGTTTTCCTGGCCAGCCTGCTGATAGAAATGCCGGACAGCACGCGGTGGAAGAGGTTAAATTTCGATAATCCTGTTATCAGCAAATCCATATCATACCGGGTGATGTAGTTCGCCAGTTCCCGCATTTTATTTCCGTTGATCACACTGATCTCCAGGACGCCCTCACCGCAGATCTGGCTGGCATATTGTGATTTCAGCAGCTCCAGTTTTTTCAGCGCCTGGGCGGCATTATCGCTGTGGCAGACATGCACCAGGTGCACATTGCAGTGGAAATTATTGCAGAGGTCGATCGCTTTTGCTACCGCCCAACGCGTCCGCGGGCTGAAGTCGACCGGTACGAGGATGTTATAAAGCTTGTTTGGCATAGACAATAGTTTTATGGTTTAAGCCATAGCAAACAATGGTTCAAAATCACGCGTCTTGATCCGGCTGTCAGCGATCTGATCCAGCAGTTCGTCGCTGCTGCAGAAGGAAACTCCCTTACCGGCGTAGGCAATGATGCAACGGTCATCCTTGCTATCACCAACAGCTATGCAGTTTTTCATGCGCACGTTATATTTTTCGCAGACATGTTGCATTGCATTTGTCTTACAGAAAGAATGACCACAAACGCTTTCTGGTGAGCCAAAGAAATAAGATGGCAGACTGACCTCACCCGTTGCTTTGCCTTCAATGAATTCCAATTGATGGGATACGGAAAAGTCGGCACCGATCTGTTGTTTCACATAGTTGGTGATGATCGTGTAGCTGTGACTGATTATGCCAACCAGATAACCTTTCTCTTTATAATATGCCACTACCTCGCGAATGTTATCTGCCATGTCCATCCTTCTGATCACACCAAGCAGTTCATCCATGGTGCGGCCGCGAAGGAGCAGGCCGATGCGTTTGGTGAGGATAATCGGATCTTTTTCCGCAAAACGAAGTTCTTCCAGCTTTGCCCGAAACCCGAATGCATCAGCACATTCATTGATGAACCGGCTTTTGAGTATGGTATCATCCATGTCCAGCACGATCATCTTGTGATACACGGACAGGTTTTCGCGGAGCACGGCGGTCATCTCACGCTGTATTGCTGCAAGTGAATTCGCGCTTTCCTGGTTGAGTTCATTGTTATGTTGCCGTTGTGCACGGTTGATGATGGCGCGTGATACTTCACGGCTCATTTTGCCCAGTGCTTCCCAGGGTTTGCTTTTATTCTCTATGTAACCAATATTTACTTCGGTAACGCGTGCCTGCATCAGGTACATGTCGATCAGGATGCCGATATCAACACCATAGTCATTAAAGAAATCAATTTTCCTGAGATAGCTTTTTTTCCCGGCGATCATACCGCTCAAGGGCTGGCTGAAATGTGTGAGACCGGGAAAAAGGATAGCGAGTAGCGGTTTGGCGACAAGTTCCGTAACGCGGCCGGCGTTACGGGCAAATGCTCCTTTGACGAAGTCAGCCGTGTCTTGCAGGAGTGGAGCAGCCAGGTTTTCGATCGTCCTTGCGGGATAGGGATTGATATCTGCGTCGAGGAAGAGGATGAATTCATTCGTTGCTGCATCAATGCCTTCTTTCATCGAAATGCCTTTACCGCGGGCGGCACTGATGATCACATGTGCGCCTGCTTCTTTTGCGATGGCGGCTGTATCGTCTTCGGAGTTGTCGTCCACAACAATCACTTGAGAAACGTCCGGTACAGCAAAGCAAAATTTGATAACGTGGCGTATGGTCGATGATTCGTTCAGCGCAGGGATGATGACGGTGAGCATGGTTTTCCTTTTTGGTGAAGATGCAGCGGGTGATGTTCACCCTGGGTTTGGTTGATCCCTGTATTAAAAGCCATTAAAGCAGGTCAAACATCGGGCCTGAATGCATTTCGCTGCATCGTAAAATTACGGACGCGATCAAGATAACTTTTCCGCCGGAGCTGCAAGGAAAAGCAGGATTAGAAAAATATTAAATCTGCGACTGGAAACTCAAAACTCAAAAGTTAAAAATCAAAAGTGAAAAGTAAACGACTTGTCCTTGACCCACTGCTCTGCATAGGCGCCCTCCACACTCCACACTCAATAAAAAAAGTCTCCCAGATGGAAGACTTTCATTGATGAATATTATTGACAATTAATAATCGTTACCATATCCACCGCGGTCACGGTATCCACCGCCGCCGCCTTTGTTGTAACCGCCGCCGCCGTTGCCGCCTTTTTTGAAGCCGCCGCCGCCGCCACCGTTACCAAAGCTTCTTTTTTTGAAGCCACCGCCTCCAGCGCCACCACCTTCAGGTTTTGGACGGCTTTCGTTTACGACGATGTTACGGCCGTCAACTTCGGTGCCATTGAGGGCATTGATTGCTGCCTGTGCTTCTTCGTCGTTTGCCATTTCCACAAAACCAAAGCCTTTGCTGCGGTTAGTGAATTTGTCTGTAACGATTTTAGCCGATACAACCTCGCCATGAGAAGCGAAGAGATTGGTGAGATCCTGGTCTTTCAGGTTCCAACTGAGGTTTCCTACGTAAATGTTCATTTTGAGAAATTTTAAAAAATAAAAGTGCTAACAGTTGACAGTAACCAGCGAACATTTAACGGTTTTTCGAAACGTTCCAGGACTTGTAACACTGTAAAGAACACCAAAACAATACGAAAATATAGCTTTTTTTTTGACAACAGCCCGGTTCTGTCAAATGTACCTGGTCAGTTTTTTAAGCTATTTCGGGCAAAAACACGTGA
>JAEZAM010000050.1 GCA_023430465.1 Bacteroidota bacterium
GTCCCCTGCCCCCAGCACACAGCCTCAAAACCTCGGGCACCGGACCGCATTCAGACTGGAATTATTGCGATCGAGGAAACCAATGTAAGATAGAGACAATTCAAATCCACCGCGGCTCATGCTCGCCGTCTTGAGCTTGGAAATATTTACGTCATAGCTAAACGCAAAAGAGAACCCGGAATAATCGACCTTAAGTACAGGTATGATCGCATCTTTCCAACGCAGGTAGGCACCGCCATGAACAACGTAGTCAGGATTCTGGACTTCTGGTCCGATCTTCAGACCATACATCGCACCTACCATCGTTTCCATATACTTCTTTTGCATGGACTGGTCCGCCTGGATAGTTACATAAGAATACTCCGTCACACCAAACCGGAAACCTGCCGAGGCTACCCACTTCGGATTGAGCTGAACGGAAGGATCACGGAAGAACGTATTTTTTGGTTTGGTAAAATGATGATAACCGACACCGAGGTAAAAATTATCTGCCTCATCTTCCGTCAGGTTCGAATTATAACTCAACCCCACACTTCCATCCATGTACGTATAGTTCGGTGCAACGATGGGTTCGCCATCAGGCTGCCCATTGTAACCATTATCCGTGGTCATCTTGCTGCGGTCAAACCGGCGGTTAACAACTCCTCCCATAAACCCCAGCGACAGGTAGCTGTTCCGTTCATTGTTCAATGATTTATGATAATTAAGCACAGGCATCACCTGTGTCTGCGTAAGCGCTGCCGTACCGGCGCGGTCAAACAATACCTGGGCCCCGATGGTGAGGAAATCATCCGCTTTACCCACGGGCAACTTATACTCTCCATTCAGCGAGCCGGTTTTGTATCCATCAGTTACGCTACGCCACTGGTCGCGGTAAACAAGTTGAATGCGGAAATCACCCGTGAATATCCCCGCAAGTGCCGGGTTTCGCAGGAGTGGGGTTTCATAAAATTGCGAGAAATGTATGTCTTGTGTGCTGGCGCCAATTGCAAACACCATTGCCGTCAAACACAGGCACAGCCTTCGGTATGTTGTATTTAGTTGCATGGTGTTTATCTTAACAGGGTTACGTTTCCTTTTGCCGGAACTACAGAATTGTTCTCGCACAACACTTCCATCATATAGATATATACATCACCACTTGCCGGCTGGCCTTTGTACGTTCCATTCCAGCCTGCGCTACGATCATTTGGAGCAAAGTCCTTTTTATCGAATACAATTTCACCCCAACGATTGAATACCGTCAGCGATTTTATACGGAATACTCCGGTACCGCGTGGATAGAATACATCGTTCTGGCCGTCTCCATTCGGTGAGAAGGTATTGGGCATGAAGAAATTCATATTGCCGCAAAGAACATTCACGGTGATGTTGCCGCTGTTCCTACAGCCATAGTTATCCAGGAGGTTTACTGTATACGTAGTTGTCGATTGCGGATTGGCAACCGGTGCGGGACAGTTGGTGCAGTCAAGCCGGTATTGTGGTGTCCAGGTGTAACTGTTGATCATGCCCGTATACTGCATCGCCAGTGTGGTGGACGATCCGGCTATGATCGTTATCGGATCCTGCACCGGTGTTGCCGTTGGTGGCGGCACCACATGGATTGATCGGGTGACTGTGTCACTGCATCCAATAAGGTTGGTGGCAATGAGCTGTAAATTATAATCGCCGGCGGCAGTATAAAGTACTGAATTGGTTTGCTGCTGCGAAGTGCCGCCATTGCCAAAGTTCCAGTTCCAGGTAGTCATCGTATCGGCCACTGCCAGCCCGCCAGTAATTGTTTCGGCAATATTCACACAGATCGTATCCCGGCTCATGATCAGCGGTTGAGGTGTACGATACACGAATACGGTATCAGAATAGCTCTTACTGCAATTGCTTTGGGTGGTCACATTCAGGGTGACTATGTAGCGGCCAGGTGCTGCGTAATTGTGTACGGGGCTTTCGTCTGTCGAGGTGTTGCCGTCACCAAAGTTCCACTGCCGGTCGATGATGGGCTCATTCTTCGTGGTATAGTCGGTGAAGATCACTTCACCATTGTCACAAAACTCTGAACGGTTCATACCAAACAGCGGTATGGCGCCCAGCACATCAATGCGACGACCGTAAAGTTCAATGCGACATCCGGAAAGTGTATCATACACAAACAAGGTGGGATAGCTAAAGCTCGGCCGTGAATAAAGGTGCGTCAGCACTGTATTCTGAGAGGAATCAACCCCGCCATCTCCAAAGTAGAAAATAAACTTGTAACCGGGCGGCACGACGAGGTTGAAATCTACCTGCAACGAATTACATGCTGTAGAAACCGGGCTTTGATTCACAGCAAAATTTGCAGGGCTGTGCACCACCACCGAAGAGGCAGCAGAATCAACGCATCCTCCCGGACCGGTAAGGTAAAGTTTTGGGGTAAAGTTGCCGTACGTGCTATAGAAATAGGTCGGGTTTTGCAGGGTGGATATACCGCCGTCTCCAAACGCCCAGTAAAACGATTCATAATCGCTGCCGGCGAAACTGAAGGTTGTTTTCAGCGGCGGACAGAGCGTTGTGGTGTCTTTGATGCTGAACGCGGCCTTCGGGCTGCGAATGTGAATGTAATTTGGTTTGAACACCGTGTCCCGGCATCCGGATGCGTCCGTCACGATAAGCCTGACAGAATAATCATTGTCACCTGCACCATAAGAGTGTGTCGGGTTTTGCAAAGTGGATGTATTTCCATCTCCAAAATCCCATTCATAGCTCAGTCCAACGCCTGCTGAAGTATCGACGAATTGCAATGGTGCAAGCGGGCAGTAGAATGTATCGGCTCTGAATCCTGCAGTCGGGTTGGTTATCCGGACCCCGTTGGGGAGGGTGTAGCTGTCCACGCAGCCTGCAGCGTCCGTTACGGTCAGCGTAACATCATAGCCGCCCAGTAAATTGTAGGTATGAGTGAAAGGTGGTGCCGTAAATGTCTGTTGCGTTCCGTCACCAAAATCGAATAGCCAGCTCCGGATGTTGCCGGCAGGGGTGGATTGATCGGTAAAGATAGTTGTCTGACTAAGACATCCACCGCCATTTGCCGGGACGAACAAGGCCTCAGGACCGGTGACACGCATAAAGCCAGGCCTCGTCAGGGTCGTAACGCAACCATTGATATCCGTAATCGTCAGGGTGACATCAAAGGCGCCGATATTTGGAAGCCGGTGCGCTACATTTCTGCCTGTACCAGATAGCACCACACCATCCACTGTCCATTCGTACGATACAACATTAGCCGGGTTGCTTGTTATCGCCCGCAATATAAATTCGTCGTTACGGCATACAGGGTTGCGATCCACTGTGAAGTCGGCCACCTCATTCGCGATAATAACATCGCGTGTGGTGGAGTAGGAACAGCTTCCATTGGTGACAGTCAGTGTGACGGGATAAGTGCCCGGTCCCGGATAACTGAACGGAGGAGGATGCTGCACATTGAAAATTGTATTGGCCGGATCACCCATTTGCCACTGGTAAGTAAGCGGCGAAAGTGTTGGGTCTACCAGGCTTGTATCACGGAAGATGACCTGCTGCGTGTTGCAATCAACCGTGTAGTTGAACAACGCAACCGGTGGTATCACTCGGATGGTTTGTTTAATGGAATCCAGGCACCTGTTGTTAGATACGATCAGCGTGATGGTTAGCATGCCGGTATCCATATATACATGTTGTGGGTTCTCGATGTCAGCACTTGATCCGTCGCCAAAATTCCAGTTCCACAGGATGTTGGCACCAGGAGTGGTTACGGATGTACTGTTGAACTGGATCGTGTCGCTGGCGCAGGTATTGGACGGGGAAAAAGTAAATGAAGGGATAGGTCTGATACCAGTCTGTATACCATTTGGAACACTAAAGGTCTGCGTGCATCCACTCGCCGTGGTAACGGTTAATGAAACCGTGAAACTCCCTGCAGTTGTATAGGTATACGGCGGCGGATTCTGCATATTGAAGACCGCTCCGGGTTCGCCGAGGTCCCAGGAGTAGCTAACGATATTATCCAGCGAATTGATCGTTGCCTGTGGGGTGTAAGAAAACGGTATGCAACCTCCTGCGGGCAGATTGAGGGAGATCGATACCGGCTGAATCCTGATGTAGGCTGTCTTGACAAGCGTGTTTGTACATCCTGCACCGGTGCTGACCGTCAGGCTTACATTATAATTTCCGAAGCTTGTATACTGGTGGGAGGGGTTTTGTAACGTGGAAGTAGTGCCATCTCCAAAATCCCAAAACCATGATGTGGCACCACCAGTCTGATCCGTAAACTGAACGTTGAATGGTGTGGAGCAGGAAGTGCTGTCATCTGCAGTGAACATTACTGCAGGCTTATCACTTACTACAACAGTCTTTGTGATGGAGTCCAGACAGTTGTCATATTGATTGATCAGTTTTACGTCATACGTACCTGGCGCGATAAAAGTTTTTACAGGATTGATCTGCGCAGACTGCGTTCCGTCTCCAAAATCCCAGAAAGATGACACAGGTGAAAGCGAAGAAGCATTCTGGAACGTAGCAGGCTGATTGAGACAAATATTGGCGGGAACAGTAAAGTCAGTGGCGGTGCTGGTGATGGTAATCGTCTTTTGGATACTGCCGGTGCAGCCAAGATCACTCTGTGCATTCAGTGTTACTGTATAGGTTCCCGGGGCATTGTATACTGCTGTCGGATTAGCTGCAGTAGAAGTCTGTGAGTTACCGAAATCCCAGTTGTAGGTGACGTTTCCCGGTCCGCTCGATTGGTTCTGGAAATTCACGGAAAAGGGCGACTGGCAGCTTCCCGGTTGGGTAAAAGCAAAGTCTGTGCTGATACCACCTACAATCCGGACAAGGCTCCCGCGGGATATCGTGGTTTTACAACCGGTGTTACTTGTAAGCGTTAGAGTGACCGTGTAAAAACCTTCGTTTACATACGTGTGCGAGGGATTCTGTTGGGTGGAAGTACCGCCGTCTCCAAAATCCCATTCCCAAGCTGTAATTGAACCACCCGGTGGGGGTGTGGAGTTATCGGTAAAATTGACAAGCGAAGGAATACATCCAAGTGATACGGATGAACTAAAGGCACCAACGGGAGAGGGGAATACAGTGATGTAATCTATCCGTTCAGTGGCGCCGATACCGGTGGCATTCTGAACGACGAGTTTGACTGAGTACGTACCGGGTGTGCTGAAAGTTACCGTGGGATTGCGCACATTGGAAAGGGTGCCATTGCTGAATTCCCAGTTCCAGACTGTCGGATTTCCTGTACTTTGATCATTGAAAGTAACGGTCAGGGGCGCACAGCCCGAAGTGGTATTGGCGGTAAATGCAGCAACAGGATTCTGTCCGAGGGCAGCAATAGTTCCGCAGCAGAAAATAATGAGCGCAACGAAGGTCTTCTTTAGAGTATAGTTCACGTGCTGTCCAGTCCTGGTTATTTATTACACCCCTTGACCGGTTCACACAGCAAAAACTATTCCTTGATGGATATTAACACAGGGGGCGAAGAGGAATGGACGGTAAAAATAGGGGGTTTTTGGCGGGAGACGTGCGCGGATACTGGTTGCTTTTTTTTATAATTTTTCCAGCCGCATCGACTTTATTTCATTTCCCACTACCTGCGTGGCCACCACGTACGTCCAGGTATTGTTCGTAATTTTCCACGTTCCATTGATGAGTGAAAGGGGCTGGCTTGCATTACTGAAATTCGCCCAGGTGGTTTTTGTAGCAATATCACCATCCCAGGTGCCGGTTTTTTCAACCGTGCCACCCACCAGTGCATCCACGGTCATGTTGCTATGGTACTTGAATCGAAAGGAAGAGAAGTCGGCGCTGAGATCTACCGAGTTGTGCGTAAAGCTGACCACCACCCATTCTCCATCAGTCATGGCGCTGATAATAATGTCTTCCTGCGCTTTTTCAACCGCCTTTTTGCATCCGGTTCCCAGCAACACTGTACACGCCAGTACATAGAAAAATTTCATTCGTCAGTTTTGGTACGACAAAATAAGCATTAGCCTTTACCTGTGCAACGGCTTTTTACGTAGACGGCTGGGAAATTTATCTCGGGAAATTTGGCTCATCCCGGATGTCCTTTATCTGTTCGATGTGCCGGTTGGCATGTGCAGATACAAACAGCAGGAACTGGTAACCATCTACTTTGCCAAATGACAGCTCGATGATATGATTCCGCAGATCCTCCGTAGTGGTACGGACATATTTCAAATGCGCATTGCGCGATTCTTTGAAGGCTGCCAATGCCTCCGCTGTATTCTTCCAGGCTGACTTTTTGGGATTGAGGACTTCAGGGGCCGTTGCCTTTTTTGAGCGGTCTTCGATCATTTCGATGAGCTGCTGATCAGAAAACGTGGCCTCTTTACGCCGTTCTGGTGTTGCCGGCTGGCTCATCGAGGTTTCTAGTAATTTCCAGAGGGTTGATTCCGCAAGGGCAATATGTGTTACACATTCCTTGATCGTCCATTTATCGGGGGCGGGCCGGAAGTTCAGTTGCGCCTCCGTGAGGTCCGCCGTATTTTTAAGTAAGCTGCTTTTGGAGTTTTTCAGATGGTTGACGGCAAACTTTCTCTCCTTTTTGTTCAGAGCGGTATCACTAAGGGTACCTGCCAGACCGGTGATCACCAGCATGGCCAGAAGCAGACGTCCTTTGGTTCTTTTCAGCATGGCTTATGGTTTGGGTAAATGATGGTGTACCAAAGATAGTGTTTTCCGGCAATCGCCCGGTTGGTCACCATTCCCGGTGCGCGATGATCGTGGGCAATTGGTTAACTTGGCTGAAAATTTCCCGGCTTTATGCGAATTGACGAAGTATGCGCCCATCTCGAACGGCTGGCTCCAAGAAATCTGCAGGAATCCTATGACAATGCCGGGCTGCTGACCGGCGATCCCGCGGAAGCCTGTACCGGCATCATTTGCGCACTTGATGTAACGGAGGCAGTGATTGCTGAAGCGAAAGCTGCCGGTGCCAACCTGATCGTTGCCCATCATCCCGTCATTTTCAAAGGCCTGAAAAGTCTTACCGGGCGGCACTACGTAGAACGGATCATAATCGCAGCCATCAGGGAAAACATGGCGATTTACGCTATTCACACCAACCTTGACAATGTTCTGCATGGGGTGAATGGCCGCATAGCGAGGCTGATGGGACTTCAAAGGACTGCTATTGCCGCGCCGAAGGCGGGAACCCTCCGGAAGCTGTTTACATTTTGCCCGCAGGGCGCAGCAGAAAAGGTCAGGCAGGCCCTGTTTGCGGCTGGTGGCGGCCACATCGGCAACTACAGCGAATGCAGCTTCAACGTTACAGGAACCGGTACGTACCGGCCAGGTGATGGCACCAACCCCTATGCGGGCACACCCGGCAAAATCCATGAGGAAACAGAAACACGGATCGAACTGGTATTTCCTGCGGGACTCGAGCGGCAAATGCTGGCAGCACTCAGGGCCGCCCACCCCTATGAGGAGGTGGCTTTTGACCTGGTCGATCTCAGTAATCCGCATCCGGAGACAGGGGCAGGAGTCACCGGTGAGTTACCCACGGAAATGCCGGAAAAAACATTTCTCGAAAATCTTAGCCGGATATTTGGCACAGTCTGTATCCGCCATACCGCTTTCACAAACAGGCCGATAAAACGGGTGATGGTCTGTGGAGGGGCAGGTAGTTTCCTTATTCCCAATGCCTTATCAGCGAAGGTAGACGCCCTCGTAACCGCCGACATGAAATACCATGAATTTTTTGAAGCGGACGGCAAAATGTTGATCGCTGACATCGGGCATTTTGAAAGCGAGCAGTTCACGATCGACCTGCTGCAGGAGGATTTGGCAGAAAAATTCCCTACCTTTGCCGTCCTTAAAACCGGCGTGCGCACAAACCCGGTTCACTATTTCAGCGGACAATCCATCGGGTTGTGATCTGAAAAAAGAACATCTAACATCAAACTTAACAATGGCACAGGTCAAAGAATTTTCAGTTGAAGAAAAATTAACCGCACTGGTTACGCTCCAGAAGATCGAAAGCAAGCTGGACGAACTCCGCATCCTCAAAGGTGAACTTCCAATGGAAGTGGCGGACCTGGAAGACGAGATCACCGGTTTGAATTCACGCCAGACAAGAATTGAAGAAGAGATCAACGGTGTCACTGAGTTCATACAGCAGCGCAGAGATGCTATCAAAGAAGCGGATGCCCAGGCAAAGAAATACGAAAAGCAAAGTGAGAACGTAAAGAACAACCGCGAGTTCGAAGCGATCAACAAAGAAATCGAAATGCAGCAGCTTGAAATGAAGCTGGCTGAAAAACATATCAAGGATGCAACAGAAGAGATCGCCGAAAAAGCGGTGCTGCTCGAAAAGGCGAAGAAGAATGTTGCGGTGAAAGAAGGCGTACTTGCCACCAAGAAGGGTGAACTGGAAAAGATCATCGCTGCCAACGAGAAAGAAGAAAAGCATTTCAACAAGCTTGCTGCTGAAGCACGTGAACATGTTGACCCGCGTCTTCTGACAAGCTATGAAAAGATCCGGAAGAGCTACCGAAATGGCCTGGCAGTTGTGCCCGTAGAAAGAGATGCCTGTGGTGGTTGCTTCTACTACATCCCCCCACAAAAGCAAAGCGAGATCAAGCAACACAAGAAAGTAATGATTTGCGAAAACTGCGGCCGTATCCTCGTTGATGAGGAGCTTAGCGGTAATGTAGAAGTGAAATAATTTTTTTTCTTTTTTTATTTCCTCCCCTGCAGCGATGCGGCGGGAGGTTTTTTTTGCCCGAAATATACCATCCGCCGGGTATTTCGCCGGAAGCGGGGCTTGATAGTTTTGAGAAAAAAATCAAATGAAAGCTATCATCTTATCCCTGCTTGCTGGCACCATCTGCTATCATGTGCACGCGCAACCTGACGCAACAAAACTTGCACAGGACAATATGAAAATCACAGCAGGCGGCACCTTCGGTAAACCGAAGATCGTTCCGTCTTTGGACAAACTCGCTATTGCCCAGTCAAGCATTTATTTTAAAACGGCTACCACGCGCGAAGTTTTGGAGAATGAGCGTGGGCTTTTCGGCGGCCGTAAATCCGGTGGTGGTTCCGTGGCCGGACGCATCACTGCATACCTTGAAACGACCGACGGGGAATTGACGGAAGCGGATTATCAGAAAATGGCGGACGAGTTTTATCAATACCTGTCTGCCAAACTTACGGCTGCCGGTGTTACGACAGTGGATTGGCAAAAAGTTGCTGCAACCGAGTTTTACCAGGAGGAAGGCAAGGACATAGAAGATGTGCGGAAGGATGCCTCTGCCATGCGCAGAAAAGGCCAGATCTATACAATGGTCAATGCCAACAAAGGCAGCACGCTTTGGAAATATGATATCACCGGCGGGCCAAGCCTCGGTTTTGCCATGGGAAAAATAAAAAAGGCCAGCCGGTTTTCGGATGATGTTGAGGCACCAGTCGTGGTGATGCACCTGGCCGTTGATTTCGCAGACATA
>JAEZAM010000053.1 GCA_023430465.1 Bacteroidota bacterium
ATCCAGCATCAGCATCAGCATCCCGCTCACTCCTCATCAATGAATCGCTTTGTGATCTGTTGATAAGAATCGATACGCCGGTCACGCAGGAAGGGCCAGTGCGTTCGGTAACGGTCTGATACCGCAAGGTCAAGCTCCTCCACATGCGTCTCTTCCTGTTCATGCGAGCCCTGGTACGTTACGCGCCCGAAAGGATTGGCCACAAACGAACCGCCCCAGAACTTCATCCGTCCTTCCTGTTAGAAACCCACACGATTCACGCTCACTACGGGGATTCCATTGGCTACGGCATGGCTGCGCTGGATCGTTTGCCAGGCATTGTACTGTTCCAGGTTGGTTGGTTCATCCTGGTCAGTTGCCCAGCCGATGGCAGTGGGATAAAACAGGATCTGTGCACCCATCAATGCGGTGATACGCGCCGCTTCGGGATACCATTGATCCCAGCAGATCAGCACACCGATGGTCGCGAATTTTGTCTTGAATATTTTATACCCGAGATCGCCCGGTGTGAAATAGAATTTTTCGTAGTAGGAGGGATCATCCGGGATATGCATCTTCCGGTATTTACCCAGGTAGCTTCCATCTGCATCCAGTACGGCAGTAGTATTGTGATATAAACCTTCCGTTCTTTTTTCAAACAGCGAAGCGATGATCACCACACCCAGTTCTTTTGCCACTGCTGACAGCGCATCGGTGGAGGGGCCGGGAATGGCTTCGGCAAGCTTGAAATTATCATAGTCTTCCACATCGCAGAAATACAGCGAGGTGAACAGCTCCTGCAGGCAAATGATCTGCGCGCCTTTTGCAGCGGCCTCCCCCACTTTGGCAATTGCCTTTTGCAGGTTTTCGTTTTTGTCTGCTGTACAACTCATCTGTACCAGCCCTACATTTACTTTAGCCATTTCAAACAAATATTTAATCAGTTAAAACGGTCCCATCCGCGTAAGCGGAAAGGATGTCGCAAACGCGAGATGCAAATTTAACCCGAATGGATGTATGCCTGCTTATTTATTCCGTCCCATCTGGCGGAGAAATGCCACGTGTGAAGCGACTGCATAGCGTACGCGGGGATACTCGATGTATTCCACACCGTATTCCTTGCAGGCCTTCTTGATGATCTTGCTGATGGCAGGATAATGTATGTGAGATATTTTGGGAAACAAGTGATGTTCTACCTGGAAATTCAGCCCGCCCACAAACCAGCTCACCAGTTTGTTGCGGGTGGCAAAATTGGCGGTTGTCTTCAACTGGTGGATTGCCCACTCATCGGCCATTTTACCCGTAGCATTGTCGGGCATGGGGAAGTGCGTATGCTCGACGGTATGCGCCAGTTGGAACACGATGCTGAGTACAAACCCTGCAACGAGACAGGTAGTCAGAAATCCGATCAGCCAGGGCAGGAACCCGATCATCATGATCGGCAATGCCACAAAGATGAAAGCGTGAATCAGCTTGTATGTCCAGAATGAGATATGATCTTTTGTGCTCATCTTCTGCAGCGGTATATCACCGATACGGCCCGAGAAATATTTCTTATAATCTGTAACGAATACCCACCAGATATAAAGCAGGGAATACGCCGCCCAGAAATAGAGATGCTGGTAGCGGTGGATCTTGTAGTGTTGCTGCTCATCACAAAGGCGTAGGAAAGGACGTGCCTCGATATCATCATCTACGCCGTGAATGTTGGTATAAGTGTGGTGGATGACGTTGTGCTTGTTCTTCCACATGAACTGGCTGGCACCTAGAAACTCTGCCGCATTGGAAGCTATTTTATTTACCCATTTATACCTGCTGAAACTTCCGTGTGCACCATCATGCATTACGTTGAACCCGATCGCGGCCGTAAGGCAGCCAAGCAGGACGCACTCCAGGATTGCCCAAAGGGTAGGTGGTGTGAAGAATACAATATGCGTATATACAGCGATGAAACTTACTACCAGAATGCCGGCTTTCAGGTAAAGTTTGATGTTGCCTGTTGTTGCTTTTCCTTTTTGGGTGAAGTACTCGCCAATCCTCCGCTTGAGTTCACTGTGAAAAGAGGCTTGAATCTTTGGGAATTTTGGACTTGCCATAGAGAGAGATGAATTTTTGATACTCCGCAAAGGTAATTCAATCCATCTTAACGTGATCACAAAGGATCGAGATTACTCCGCTGTGACAAACATCCTTAACTGCCGCTAGATCGCTAAGTGTAAATTCATTAGGTCTCCCGGAGGATAAGCGCATCAAGGTTCCTTATTCCTATCTTCTTGTCGGTGATAAAACCTTCGGCATAACGAACACCAATTCGTTTTCCAAGCATGCGTGCCCGCGCGATGACGCTATCGAGAAAATCGGGTGTGGAAATATAGGTTTGCGGTCCGTCTCCGGCGGCATTGCCGCTGTGAAACTGGGTGCTGTATGCCTTCACTGCATCCATTCGCTGCTCGAACACATCACTTATATCAATTAAGAGATCTGGTTCATGGTACCAGTCCTGCATGTATTGGAGGAAATATTTTGGCCGCCATTTTTCCTGTACGGTTCCATTCTCCTCTTTTGTTTCAATTCTCGCAAGGCCTGCCAGGAAGCAGGCATCACTGATCAGGTGCCCCGCGCGACCATGATCAGGGTGGCGGTCATGCAGGATATTTCCAATAATGATCTCCGGCCGGTAGCGGCGTATCTCGCGGATCAGTTGCAGTTGATGTTCTTCATCATTCCGGAAAAAACCATCCCGCATGCGCAGGTTATCCCGAACACTGCAGCCGATGATCCTTGCGGCCTCTGCGGCTTCGGCATATCTGGTTTCCACCGTGCCCCTGGTGCCGAGTTCACCCTGCGTGAGGTCGAGTATCCCCACTTTTTTTCCTGATTTTATTTCATTGATGAGCGTACCGGAGCAGCCGAGTTCTACATCATCCGGGTGTACGCCGATAGCAAGAATGTCAAGTTTCATGTAAACAAAGATAAAGGCCGATCGCGTTGCAACGATAGGTGCAGGGTTACTTCCTGTATGGATTGCCATACCACGCACCATCGATCTCTATGACAAAGTTTTCGATCTGGCGATCGGTCTTGTCCTTTATGTCATAGGGCTGCTTCAGGTTGCCGCCGACAAAGAAGGCGACCGTCTGGTACATGCGGGCATTCAGTCCGCCTTTGTATTCTTTCAGAATATCGTAGCAATTGTTACCCGTTTGCCGGTTGATCAGCTTCATCAGCACTCGGCCCTGGTACACGGAGAGTTCACTCAATGGCTCAGTGAATTGTTTGCGCAGTTCTTTCTCTCTTGATTTTATATATGCTTTCCTTTCTTTTTTTGTGGTGAAGGAGGGAAGCTTTGCATTGATGTCGTTGATCGTTGCGCCGGCAAGGCGGGCGTAGGGATATGTAACGTACACTGCATTCCGTAGCCTTGTCCATTCTGCTTTCACTTTCTCGAGTTTTTTCGGATCGAGTTTCGAAGACCAGGCCATTGGTTCTTCCTTATAGGATAGCATTTCCCGCTGGTACCAGATCGCGTCTACGAAGATGGTATCATTGGGTCCCCATTTCTTTGAACGCTCCGCAAAGGAAGGCATGGGGGAAATGGTATCGACGGGATCCGGTGGACCGATCTGGGCGCTGACATCGGTCATAGCCGCATATCCCAGCAAGAGGAGGCAGAATAAATATCGGGGTAGCCGGGGCATTTGTGGCAAAAATATACCACAAAAGACCAGAAAACGAATGACAACGCTGTTTGAGAAATGTGAAATTTTACGCTTTTTTCATCTTGTTGCGGTTCAACTGTATGCGCCGGGCCATGCTTATCAGGATACCGATCGCGGTGACCACGATCCCCGCCCAGAGAACATTGATGAACGGGAATTTGTAAGCTTTCAGCGTAACATAATCCAGTATAGTGCCCGATTCCTTCATGCCTATTTCAGCTCCTTTCTCGGTCAGTTTTTCCACCCGCAGCACCAGGCTTTCCGACATCACCGTATCCGGCACCGGCATGGTAGCCCCCTGTTTATCCAGCAGGAAAGGTTCGGAGCGATAGGTTGTCTGGTTAAAGGAATGTATTTTCAGCGAAGCCACCGTGGCCTTGTCGTCCGGGCTGAAACCTTCCACCGGAATGTTGTCCCTTGTTGTAAGCTTTTCCAGGATGATATATCCTTTTGAGTAGAACAGGGTATCACCGATGGCTATATCATTTGTCCGGAACGTGGCCGTGTCTTTGTTTTTTTCCGGGTTGGGAAGGGCAGAGATATAGGCAAACACATCGTGCGTCAGGTAGTGGCGGGCATCGGGGTGCGCCATCAGCCCTTCGTTGCCTTTATAGTTAACAAATGCGTTCGGACGAAGGGTGAACTCTTCGTTGCCCTCGCGGCTTTTAAAATGAATATTATAATACCACTGTTGTTTCTTCTCGTGTTTGTCATCGCCCACGTAGGTCACATCATATTTACCCATGCGCATCGGGACACCTTTCACGAGGGTAAGGTTTTCACCCGTTTTTTCCTTGCTGTCCTTACCAAAGTCAATTGCAATGCCACTTGTATTGAAAGATAATATTTCTTTCTTGCCAGATGAAAGCAGGATGCCCAGCAGTACCATACCAAAGCCAACGTGCGCCACTGATCCACCGATGGATTTCAAATTACCCTTTAGGCCGATCCAGATATAGGCAGCGTTGGCTACTATAGCATACACGCTTGCTGCGATGGCCAGCCATATAGCCCCGAGATAGCCGATTCCCTGCTTGTAGTAATTGATATTTCCAAACACAAGGATAAGCGTGGCAAATACCACCGAGATCACCGTTGGTATCCAGATCTTTTTCCAGAAGAATTTTTTCGGTGTATCCTTATACCGGAGGTATTGGGTAATGGCGGTGAGGATAGCAAGGATGATTGCTACAAAGATCTGGATCTGATTGTAAGCAAATTCCTGGTCCTCCGGCGTTGCCAGTGATAAGCCGAATATCTTGTTCAGCACGGGCAGGGACGTTTTCCCAATGATTACCATGGCGGACAGGAAAAAGACGAGAGCTCCAATGAACATCCAGAATTCACGGGATGAGGAGGCTTCTTCTTTGGCCACGGCCGGCACGATGCGCTGGATATGATAAATAATAAACCCTACACCGATCACCAGGGTAAGGAATGATACAGCAGGAATGTTGGTAAAGAATACCATCAGCCCGAGTATCAATCCGGCCGCGGCGCTGATGATCTTTTCCTGTTTATTCCGTGCAATAATTACAGCTACAGGCCATATAAACAGATACAGCAGCAGGTACAATTGCGGGTTCATGCCGAGGTCAGTGAAGGCATGAACGGAAGCCTCACCGAGGATGCCACTTCGGGTAAGGAACGTGGAATACAGAACGAACAGGAAGGTGAGGATCATGAAGAGGAAACTCGATCGGAGCGAGTGCCCGGAATGTTTATAGATAAGTATCGTATGTACGCCTGCAGCAAGTATCAGCCAGGGCACGAGAGAAGCGTTCTCGACGGGATCCCAGGCCCAGTAGCCACCAAACGTCAGCGATTCATAAGCCCAGATGGCGCCCATCATGATGCCCACGCCCAGTGCAGCCAGAGAAAACAGCGACCAGGGCAGGCCCGGTTTGGTCCATTCCCCGACGCGCCGGGTCCATAAACCAGCCACTGCATAGGCAAAAGGTATGAGGGCAGAGGCAAAGCCAAGGAAAAGTACTGGTGGGTGGATCACCATCCAGTAATTCTGGAGCAGCGGATTGAGGTCATTGCCATCTTTTACGGACAACATATAATCCGGGCGGACAGGATTATTGATATCCATACCTATGTGCATGCCGGGGGCATTGTCGAACACACCCGAATCCCGGAGCAGGATAAACGGATTGGAACCCCATTTATACCCAAACAGGTAGATACCGGCAATCATGGTGGCAAGAATGAACTGGGCAAAGCTCACAATGGTCATCACTGGCGCTTCCCAGGTACCTGCCTTCCGGATAAGGATCAGGCCGAGTACACAGTGCCAGATGGTCCATAAAAGGAAACTGCCTTCCTGGCCTTCCCAGAAGCAGGCAAGAAGATATTTAAATTCCAGTGAGCGACTGCTGTGTTTCCAGGCGTAGTGGTATTCAAAAAGGTGGTTGTGAATGATGTAAAAAAGGATCGAGAAAATGGCGAGTACCGAAATGCAATCAGCAAAGAACGCAATGCGGGCCAGTTTTCTCCAGGATGCTGCTTCATCAGTGCTACCGGCGGTGGTAGCACGGAAATAGGCAAAGGCCGCGACAAGGGAAGCAATAAGAGAGACAACAATAAAGAAATGTCCTAACTGACCGGGTAGAAGATGCTCACCTATGTAATCCATTACGGATATAGTTTTTATGATTGACCGCGAAAAAAGGAATTACAGCCGCGCAGGAGAAGCAGAAACGGCAGCCGTACCGCTTTTGACTTCATCCTTGTATTTTGAAGGGCATTTGGTCTGGATGCTTTTGCAGTCGAAATAGCCTTCAGCCTGGTATTTACCTTTCAATACCAGTCGCTCGCTGATCTCGAAATTCTCTGGTTTGGGGTTGTGGTACACCACGCGGACAGATTTGCCAAGTGTATCTATAGCTGTAAAACTCAGGTAATTGGGATTTTTGAGGGCATCATATTCAACCGGCTGGGATTTATCCCAACGGGCCATGAGGTGGACAAACTTGCCTTCTTTCTCGATGGCAGTAGCCACTGTATCATAGGTCGTGGCGGTCTGGAGGAAACTAATGAGGATGGCAATCGTTGCAGCTATGAAAACCAGCAAAATGATGTGTATCTTTTTCATATTCTCTCCCGTCAGTTTTAATTCGCGCTGCAAATTTAGGTCAAATTGCCCTATCTACCGCTTTTTGGTAATAACCATGACGGGCTGATTTAGTTCGGGAAATGTTAAACTATTTTTTGATTTTTCCCGGTCTCGTATTAACAGTTGTTTGTACAGAATGAGCAGCCCTTATCTTTGCGCCCTAATCCAAATACAAACGCATGCTTTTTGAATTGACCGAAGAACAGCAGATGATACAACAGGCCGCCCGTGACTTTGCCCGTACGGAATGCCTTCCCGGCGTGATCGAGCGGGACGAGCAACAGAAATTTCCCCGGGAACAGATCATGAAACTCGCTGAGCTCGGCTTCATGGGCATGATGGTGGACCCTGAATATGGCGGCGCCGGGATGGATACTATCAGCTATGTGCTTGCCATGGAGGAGATTTCCAAAATTGACGCCAGCGTAAGCGTGTGCATGAGCGTTAACAACAGCCTCGTCTGTTACGGTCTACAGCAATTTGGCACCCACGAACAAAAGCAAAAATACCTCACTCCGCTGGCCCAGGGACGCAAGGATGGTGAACTATACATTGGTGCCTTCATGCTTAGTGAGCCGGAGGCCGGCAGTGATGCCACCTCCCAGCGCACCACTGCTGAAGACATGGGGGATCATTACCTCCTCAACGGCACAAAGAACTGGATCACCAACGGTGGCACAGCCAGCGTGTACCTGGTGATTGCCCAGACCGATCCGTCAAAAGGCTCCAAAGGGATCAATGTACTGATCGTTGAAAAGAACTGGCCTGGCGTTACGGTTGCCGCTAAGGAAAACAAACTTGGTATCCGCGGCAGTGATACGCATACCGTTATGTTCACCGATGTCAAAGTGCCAAAAGAGAACAGGATAGGGGATGACGGGTTTGGTTTCAAATTCGCGATGAAGACCCTCGCCGGGGGCCGCATTGGCATTGCATCCCAGGCATTGGGTATCGCGAGTGGTGCGTATGAGCTTGCACGTGAATATGCGAAAACAAGGAAAGCATTTGGCACGGAGATCATGAATCACCAGGCCATCGCATTCAAACTGGCTGACATGGCCACAAAGATTGAAGCTGCGCGGCTGCTTTGCCTGAAAGCTGCCTGGGAAAAGGATAACAAAATGGATTATACCCTCAGTTCATCAATGGCAAAGGTCTATGCATCTGAAACCGCCATGTGGACCACCGTTGAGGCGGTACAGGTACACGGTGGCTATGGATTTGTAAAGGAATATCATGTGGAACGACTGATGCGCGATGCAAAGATCACCCAGATCTATGAGGGTACCAGCGAGGTGCAGCGCATTGTTATCAGCAGAAGCATCTTAAAATAAGGGCGATGGGTGTGAACCTTCCGGCATACAGGCAGCTCCGCCAGGAACTGGACGCGGCCAATGTGACGCTTGTAGCTGTTTCCAAGATCAAGCCCGTTGCAGATATCCAGGCATTGTACGATGCGGGCCAGCGTGATTTTGGTGAAAATTATGTACAGGAACTTGCGGATAAACAACCCCGTCTGCCGGCAGATATCCGCTGGCATTTTATCGGGCATCTTCAGTCGAACAAAGTAAAATACATCGCCCCTTTCGTTCACCTCATTCATGGTATCGATAAAGCGAAATTGCTGCAGGAGATCAGCAAACAGGCCATCAAGCATGGCCGCGTGATCGATTGTCTTCTCCAGGTACATATCGCGGTAGAAGAAACAAAGCATGGCATGGATGCCGGCGAGGTCCGCGAAGCGATCGAATCAGCGCGTGAGCTGCCAGGTGTCAGGATATGCGGCCTGATGGGCATGGCTTCCTTCACTGAAGATCAGGTGCAATTGCAGAAAGAATTCGATGAATTGCATGCTCTCTTTACGCAAATGAGGGCGATAGCAGGGGAACAGTTCAATACGCTGTCGATGGGCATGAGCGGTGATTACAAACTCGCCATTTCCTGCGGATCCAATATGGTACGTGTCGGCAGCCTGCTGTTCGGTGCCAGGAGCTAAGGCAGCAGGTAAATATTTCTTTTCCCTGATCGTTGGCTGCCGTTTCCTTCAAGCCGTACTATGCCGCTGCCTCCACGATTTGCGAGTCGTTGCCTTTGCAACGCTGTGAGTAACGGATCGTCGTCAAATACAATGTCATCGATGTAGTAGGGTACACGACCGGGTTGCTTCACTACCAGATGGATGTGAGCGGGTGCGTCACCGCCCGGGTAGGGTGCAGGCCGCATGGTGAAAATATCATAGCGACCGTCAGTTCCGGTTCTGACCCAGCCTTTCAGCCGGCCATGCCTGCCGGCCATGCCCTGCTCTTTTTCACTGTTCTCGTACAATCCTTTTTCAGTCGTGTGGTAGAGATAGATGATCACACCGGAGGCCGGAGTGTTTCCGTCACGTTCATACACGATTCCTGACAGGTGCAATTTTTCCAATGCATCCTCAAAGCCCGGGAGTGAGTCTGTACTGTTCAGCTGGTCCAGTGGTTGTGGGGATTCGAGCAATACCTCACAGCCTTCACAAAACGGCAGACGCTCATAATCCTGTTGTTGCTGTTGTGCGCAGGAGATCAGTGAAACGAACATCAGAAGGGAAGAAAAGATCAGTCGCATTTTTTTCCCGTAAACTTAAGCGTGCATTTTATGAGTACGGTTCAAATTACTCCACCCGTGCAGGTTACCTGACGAAATTCACCTTCTGCTTGTCAAGTGAAACATACGGGAGGTGTAAATCCATCTTAAGGGGAGCACCGGGGAGGCGCGAATTCGCTACTTTTAATCAGTCATGACTTCTCAACGGCCCGGCCAATATTATCTTCATCACCTGCTGTTCTGGTCACTGGTGTTCGGTGCCTGGTATTTCCTGCGGTACCAGGATTATTCACGTCCCGCCATTGCCTTAAAGGTTACGGCCATCAAGGTTCTTGACCTTGCTGCCATGGTTTACATAACCAACTACCTGCTTCTCCCAAAATTGCTTTACCGGAAAAGATGGCTATTATTTATCCTGGCTTTTCTGCTGCTTATCGTTTCAAGCAGCCTGCTCAAGATGAACATCATTGGCAGGGTGATGAATAATCCTTCTTTATTCAGTCTCGACACCAACCTGAAAGCGCGGATTTATGACAACATCATCCCGCATTTCTTTCTCGTGCTGGCCGGTGCTGCCATTAAGCTGATGTTCGACTATCGCCGATTACAGCAACGTATGGCAGAAACAGCAAAGGAAAAGGCCGAGGCGGAATTGAATTTCCTCAAATCACAGATCAATCCACATTTTCTGTTCAATTCGCTCAACAGCGTTTATTTCATGATAGAAAAAGAAAATGAAGCGGCCCGCAACGCACTGCAGAAGTTTTCCGATATGCTCCGGTTTCAGTTGTATGAAACGGATGGCAAACCGGTACCCCTGGTAAAAGAACTGGCCTACCTGGAGGATTATATAGACCTGCAACGATTGCGCAAAGATGAACAGTTTGACATTCGATTTTCACACGAGGGTGATTTCACCCGTGGGGTGATCGAACCGCTGCTGCTGATACCATTTGTTGAGAATGCATTTAAACACGTATCGTCACTACCTTTGAAAAGGCAGTTTGTATACGTAGAACTTAAGTGCCGGGACGACGAACTGTTTTTTCGTACCAGTAATTCATGTGGCAACAATTCCCTGGCCGATAGCGGGAAGGGTATCGGGCTGAAGAATGTGAAGCGCAGACTCGAATTACTTTACCCCGGCAGGCATACGCTGGATATTGCGCATGAGCAAGGCAGCTATACTGCCACCTTGATAATAAAAACTGAACCTGATGTTAGCACCCGATGATACATTGTTTTTATATCCGGAATTGAATACCCGGTTGGTGGAGCTGCTGAGATCGTTGCGCCCGGAAGACTGGGAGCGGCAAACTGTTGCACGGCTCTGGAAGGTGAAGGATGTAGCTGCTCATTTGCTGGACGTCACACTGCGGCGCGTCGCGCTGCACCGCGATGGCTGGAGCAGCCCACCGGCGCGCCCTGTTCGATCACAAGCAGAGCTCATTGGTTACCTCAATGAGCAAAACGCCACCTGGGTGAATGCTGCCCGCAGGCTGAGTCCGCCCATTCTCATAGATATGCTTGCATATGCCCACCGGGAGATGCTGGAACAATTCCGGAACATGGATCCCGATGCCCCCGCCGTTTACCCCGTAAGCTGGGCCGGTGAGTCGCTTTCCACCAATCGATTCGATATCGCACGGGAGTACACCGAACACTGGTTGCATCAGCAGCAGATCCGCGATGCCATCGGGGACCAGACATTGCTCCATCCCGCGTTCTACAATGTTGCGTTGCAAATCTTCCTCCGTGCATGGCCTTTTGTCCTGAATGATACAGCCGCTGCTGAGGGCACGTTACTGAAAACTGTTATTCGCGGGGTGCCGGGGGCCGAGTGGTATGCGATCCGCACTGCTGAGAAATGGCTACTGGAATCGGCATCATCACTCGCCGTCAGTTTTCCAGATGCCGGTGCACCGCAGGGAATAACGGAGATCGATCGTGAGGAAGCATGGAAGCTGTTCTCCAAAAGCCGGAGAAAGGAGGATATAATCGGGCACTACACAATAACCGGGAATGAGCAGCTCGCTACGAAAGTGCTGGACATGATCTCGGTAATGGCATGACATGAAAACGAACTGCATCATACTTGAAGATGAGCCACTGGCCCGGAAAGGGCTGGAGGAATATGTGGCTGGCATTGAGTTCCTCGTATTGAAGGGTTCGTTTGGCAACCCTGTTGCCGCCCTCGAGTCTGGTTTGATCACCGCGAACGATGTATTGTTTGCCGATATTGGCATGCCCGGTATCAGTGGCATTGAGCTGGTGAAAATGCTTGATCCGCGACCTGCCATAGTATTCACCACAGCCTATCCACAGCATGCGGTAGAGGGGTTCGAGGTGAATGCCGTTGACTACCTCGTTAAGCCAATTTCCTTTGACCGCTTCCTGCAAGCCGCGATGCGCGCCAGGTCTTTCCTTGCCGGCAGGGAGAAAGGACAGGCGCCTGCTCCTCCCGATCATTTTTTTATTAAATCAGATGCGAGTATCATCCGTATATTTTTCAAAGACATACTCTTTGCCGAAGCATTGCAGAACTATGTGGTGATACATACCACGCAGAAAAAATACATCAGTTATCTCACCTTCAAATCGGTGGAGGAGTACCTGGACCCGGCACAGTTCATCAAAACACATAAGTCATACATAGTCGCTGCTGCGCGGATAGACCGGATCGAGGGAAATGATATCTGGATCGGCAATCACCAGGTGCCGGTAAGCCGCACCCTCAAAGAGGAAGTGATGGAGAAATTGCTGAAAGGCCGGTACCTGAAACGGTAACTACTCATACCCGCTGACCTCTGCCAGCGAACCATAATTGATCAATAATTCCTCACCGGCTTTGATTTCGCGGAGCGCTTCAAAATATTCTCCATGGTTCACCGAGATCACATTGGGCAGCGGAGAATGATTCAGGTAATTTACCAGGTCCATCACTTTAAACCCATAGTCGGGAACAAAATAATTGTCCTCGTCATAGAGGCAATAAGTCTCCACCAGGTTCCTTGAATGGGTGGGCAATTGCTCCACTTCCGCGATCGGTATCGTGATCCAGTTGCCAAAGCCTTTGGAGAAAATGGTTTTGCAACCTTTTGGGATGGTGGTGATGGCAAAAACGCCAATGCCGTGGACAGGCGAGGGTTGCAGTGCCACGAGTGTATCGGCCGAAAGTTCGGCCATCAGTTGCTCTTTAGTCATGCAATTAGCTGCCCCGCTGTGAGCCGGTATTGGATTGTTTGCTCACGAAGCCGGTTGATTTAGGCTTCTGGATAAATTTGGAACCGGCTTTGCTGTTGCCAACCGCATTCTTCTTATCGCCTTTCTTTTTGCCTTTTCCGTTATTCTGATTCAGTAGGGACATATTCTCAAAAATTTATTGGATAAAGATAATCAAAAGTAAAAAGTCAAACAGTTAAAAGCCTGTCTGCATCAATCAGGAAAATATACTTTTTTGATTTTGCCGTTCTCCACCTCGTAGATCGCGATGCCGTAATGCGGTGAGCCGGGTACGCCAAGTATCTCTTCATGGTCGATCACGATATTTCCCTGTACTACGCGGTTGAGCAGCCGGCAATACAACTTGCCACCGCGGTTGAGGAAGTCATACTGTTTTCGCATCTCTGATTTCCCTTTGTACATCAGCTTTGCAGGAAACTCATACACTTCCACATCTTCGGAATATGGTTCAAGGAATGCTTCCAGATTGTGTGCATTGTAGGCGTTGAGTTGCTGCTGTGCCAGCATTTCCGGCGTATGCTTCACGAGTGTATCAGGTCGTATTAGCCGTCCGTTTAAAATAACCAGCTCGGGTTTCAGCAACGCGCTGAGGCTGTCCACCGGGTTACCGGCTAAGAGTATCATGTCTGCTGTTTTACCCGCGCTTATGCTTCCCCTTGTTTTTGACGTGCCGACTGCCTCTGCTGCATTGATTGTCGAGGCCTGCAATATTTGCCAGTTGTTCATTCCCGCTGCCTTCATAGCGTCCAGTTCAATGAAATAAGAACTCACATGCTGCGTACCGGTATTGCCGGCATCAGTGCCCGTGGCTATTATTACACCGCCGTTCACCAGCTTCATCAGGTTAACTGCTGTGATAGAATCCATGGTTTTCTGGCGTGCAGCGTACGCGGGGCTATTCGTCACCCTGATATAATTGGCGGCAAGTGCAGTGTCGGGATATGGATAGTCGATAATCGAACCCACCGTTGTCGGATGGGCGAGGGAGAGTTCCTGTCTCGTAAATGGATATTTTCCTGAAAAAACTTTCACATAGTTTCCTGCCACTACCAGGGTAGGAGCGAGTACGGTCTTGCGATCGCGGAGCAGCTTTACAAAACTGTCGCTGATCACTTCATCTTCCACGTTATGCACCAGGAAATCTGCGCCGGCCTCCACAGCCAGGCGGGCAGTGATCTGTTCGGTGGCATGAACGGCAACGCGAAGGTTGAGCCGATGGGCCTCATCGATCGCGGCTTTCACCAGTGGCAGATTTTTGCGGGCACCTGCTTCTATGTTTGAATCGCTGACAATGTACCAGATCTTGATAAAGTCAGCTTTGGCTGCATGCTGTTTCCGAACGGCTTCGCGGCTGTCCTCTTCGGTGTTCATTTTGATGAAAGGCCCATCTGCTCCCAGCTCGCTGAGCGTTTTGGGGACATAGGTTGTCAGCAATGGTCCCGTTATCCGGATGTCAGGAGTGAACCATTGTCTTTGCATCGTATCGCGATGCCGCAGAAAATTGAACGATGACCCCACGTCAACCACGCCGGTGATCCCCGCCGCTACATAACGACGAAGAAAGTCATTCATGTGTTCATGCGTCCAAGCGATCTCCGTTTTGTATGGCCGGTATTTTTCCAGGTTGATGGCATCCGGACGGGCATACAGCCCGCCGCTCTGGAAAAAATGTATGTGTGCATCCGTTAGTCCGGGAAGAAGATATTTACCCGTTCCATCTATCACCGTATGACTGTCCGCTGTTTTGATCTTCAACGACTTTCCCAGCTTCAGGATACGCGTATCTTCAACCAGGACATCCTGGTTCTTCAGTATCGTCTTTTTCCCGACATCAATGACGTTCACATTACGGATAATTAGCTGGGCAGGCAGGGTGATAGACGCAAGCGAGGAAAGGAGAAGCAGGAAAAATCTTGACATAGCGGGTTAAATGGTTGTTTTAAAGATAAAGGTTTTCGCCGCATTTTTTGCCACCAGGCGAACAAGGAACTGCTTCTGTTGTTAAAGACTGATCATGACCTATCATACAACCTGGATAGCCGCTGCGCTATTTACCGCAATAATATCATTGTCCGCTGCAACTCCCCTGCCTTCCAGCAAGCAGGTAATAACATTTACAGGGTTGAACAAAAAAGAAGGGAAACTTTATATCGGCTGGTACGCCAATGCTGAAGGGTTTCGTGAGCCGGGGAAGGCGGTTATAGAAAATGTGGTTTCGGTCAAAGGCGTGGACAGCCAACCGGTGGTATTCAGCAATGTCCGTGCAGGCACGTACGCCATTGCTGTATTCTTTGATCAAAATGGCAATGGTAAGATGGATCTCAATGTACTCGGCATTCCAAAAGAGAAGTACGGCTTTTCAAACAATGTATTTCCCCTAACGCGCGCGGCTACATTCAAGGAAGCTGCCTTCAAAGTGACGGATGAGGATGGGACACTTTCTATCCGGTTGAAATAATCAATTCCCTGCCAGCAACTTCAACACACCCGGCCTGTATAATTTTCCGATAGGGAGTTCTGTCCGCTCGATACCAATCATCTCATTTGTGTATGCCTTGATCTTCCGGACGGATACGATGAACGACCGGTGGATACGTACAAAGTCCCTTTCCGGAAGCATTTCCTCGACTGAACTGATGGATTGTTTTGTAATGATATTACCCTGCGTGGTGATGACCTTGATGTAGTCTTTCATGCTCTCGATGAAAAGTATATCGGCCAGCATCACCTTGATCATTTTCCTGTCGGCACGGAAATAAACAAATGAATCATTCCTCGTTTCATCTGCCGGGGCAGGTGTGTCCTGCTTTCCATTGGCAGGATGATAAGCTTTGTTGACCGCCTTCAGAAACCGGTCGAATGGTATGGGTTTCATCAGGTAGTCTACGATATCCAGCTCATATCCTTCCATCGCATATTCGGTATAAGCGGTGGTAAAAATTACCTGTGGCGGGTTTTTCAGCGTTTTAAGGAAATCGTTGCCATTCAGTTTGGGCATACGGATGTCCAGGAACATCAGATCGATCGGCTGATGTTGTAAGATAGTAAGTGCCTGAACGGCATTGCCACACTCGCCGGCCATTTCAAGCATGGGCACCTGTTCGATATAGCGGCGGAGTATTTCACGGGCCGGCGGTTCGTCATCAACGACGAGGCATTTTATGGTTATCAGGTCAGGCATGAGTTGTGCTGGGGATGGCTGGTTGTGAGCGTGTGAATGTCTGGATGGCATCGAGCTCGATGCGGAGGTTCACAATGAATACTTCCGCTTCGTTGGTGATGATGAATGTGTGCCGGTCAGGGTAGAGCAACTGCAATCGCTGGCGGACATTCTGGATGCCGATACCGGATGAGCCGGTGGCTTCCTGTGTATCGGCTGATTTGCCATTGAGCAGCTTCATGTGAAGCGTATTGTTTTCCAGCTTCACCGACATGGTTATCCATGGCTGATCCAGTACATCGCTTGTGCCATGTTTAAAGGCGTTCTCGACAAGCGGCAACAGCATAAGCGGTGCGATATAAAGATGCCGCGTGTCAGCAGGAAAATCCAAATGGAGTTCCAGCTTATTGCCGTATCGGATGTTCTCCAGCGAAATATAGTCGTGCAGCATTTTCAGTTCTTTCGACAGCGGCACGAGTGGCTGATTGCTTTCATAAAGCATGAAGCGAAGAAGATCCGAGAGGCCGGAAACCAGGCGCGCGGCCGTAGGTGAAGTACCCTGTGAGTGCGCGTAGATATTATTCAGCGTGTTGAATAAAAAGTGAGGGTGTACCTGTGCTTTCAGCAACTGGAGTTGTGAAGAGATATTCTCTTTCTGCAACTGAAGGTTTCGTTGCTCCTTTTTGTAAAGCGTTTTCATGAGTTTGATGGCAGCAGCAAGTCCTCCAATCGTAATGGCACCCCGCAGGCCGGCCATAAGTGATAGAAATATGACGACCGATGCTGTCCGCTCAGGTCCGACATATTCGTGACCCAGTATGCACTCGCGGATCGGTTCGATCACAAGCAGTGCAAGTGTAGCGGACAGGCAGGCGGCCACCAGGAACGAGGCCACGATCAGTAATGCTGATAAAATATAACGCTGCCGCAGCAGGTAACGGGGAATGACGAAATAGATCAGCGTGTACGATAGAAACATGTGCACCGTGAGAAAGATCAGGCTTTCTGCCATGGATGTCGGCAGGCGTAGCGCAAAAGCCGTCGCACTGTTGATGGCTACAAACGAATAAAGGAAGCTCTGGAACAGCCACCACGCAATCCAGAAAGTGGCGTGACGGCGAATCCAGTACTTCCGCTCATCGGAAAAAATAAAATCGTAACGGCTCATCGCCTTAAAAATACAACCCGGTCACGGGCCTTTGAAGCGATTGGGCGGGAAATCGCTGAACGGGCGATTTCCGGAGACGAACGGCCCTAACGGTTTGCCATTCCGGTGGAACCGCCTTGTTTTTCCCTCTGTGCCCAGGCTGCCAGTGACTGGTTCAGTGCCTCCTTCAACTGCAGCCGCGTTTTTTTACTGGAGGTATTCAGCCTTTTGCCACTGATGTCCTTTCGCCCCACGAGCACATTGTCATTGTTATAAAACCAGATGGTATGCTGACGTGGCGAGTGAATATTGCTTTCCGCTACCCAATAGCCGTCCTCGCAAACCCAGGCAGGAATTTTTACGCACTTCTGGCCGGATGCATTGGTCATAAAAAGGCTGAAAATCCCGGCAACCATAAGCGTTCTCCATTTGTATTTCATAAAAAAAGTTTTTGTTTAATGGTTAATGTTACCGGAAAAGTAAAGCAGCTTTTGGCGGCTAAAACCGATAGTGGATCAATAACTCCGGACGGTCGGCACATAAAGTATACGCGTCGACGAATGATCGCCAGGGCTTAAATCCTTCATTCGTAGGCCACAATGCCACATTCGTCTACGAATAAATTGTTAATAGGATAAACAGGTCCGGGCCGGTTATTAAATCGAACGGAGTTATTTTTACAGTTCAAACATCATTCATGAACAGGTTTTTCATTTTTTCTGTGGCCGCGGGTTTATCTGCCTTCCTGCTGACCGTATTACCGCTGGAATCCATGCAAACCGGCGGCATTAGGGAACAAGCTGCCGCTCCAATAGACAGTATCCGTGCTCTTAAAAACTATGTGACCTATTGCGCCGGTTGTCATGGCGGCAAGATGGATGCGTTTGTGGATCGCACGTGGAAGCATGGCAGCAGCCGCGAGGATCTTTTTCGTGGAATAAAACATGGCTATGATGATGAAGGAATGCCTGGATTCGACAGTGCCTTCAATGATGAAGAGATATATGAGTTATCAGACTACATGCTCAAAAGCATAGCACGCTTCCGTACATTTCTTACAAAAGAGGAAAAGAATACCGTCAACTATTTTGATTCCAAATACCAGGCAGTTCGCCTCGATACGGTGTTTACGGGTATCAAATCAATCTGGGGCATGAGTTTCCTGCCCGACGGATCCATGCTCGCAACGGAGAAATATGGTAAACTGTTCCACATCGGGAAAGACAATAAAGCCACAGAGATAACCGGGCTGCCGCATGTGCTCGCAGAGGGGCAGGGGGGATTGATGGATGTACTCGTGCATCCTGCCTTTTCAAAGAATAAATATGTGTACCTGACTTATTCTGCTTCGAAAAAAGAAGGCAACACTGTATTGGCCACGACGGCCATTCTCCGCGCGAAACTGGTGAACAATAAGCTGACGGAAGCTTCGGTAATTTTTGAAGCATTTCCTTATGTCCGCGCCAAGCATCACTATGGCAGCCGCATGGTCTTTGGCAAAGATGGGATGCTGTATTTTTCCGTAGGGGAACGCGGCAATGAAAAGGAATTTCCACAAAGCCTCTCCAACGATCTTGGTAAGATCCACCGCATTAAGGACGATGGTACCGTGCCTGCTGATAACCCCTTCGTCAACACCAAAGATGCGCGAAAGAGCATCTGGTCGTATGGGCATCGCAATCCCCAGGGACTGGTAGTACATCCGCAAACGGGTGATATCTGGTCGAATGAGCACGGCCCGCGCGGTGGCGACGAAGTCAACATCATCCGCAAGGGTGCAAACTATGGCTGGCCCGCTATTACATACGGCATTAACTACAATGGCAAGATCATCTCCACCGAGAGTGAGCGCCCGGGCATGGAACAGCCGGTCAGGTATTGGATACCTTCCATCGGTCCGAGCGGCATGGCCTTCGTCACGGGCAACAGGTATGGTCAGTGGAAAGGAAACCTGTTATCAGGTTCTCTCCGTTTTGGTTATGTGAATCTGTCCATGATCAATAAAAAAACAATCACGGAGGAGGAAATGCTGCTCCGCAATGTCGGCCGGGTGAGGGATGTACGCATGGGACCTGACGGATATATTTATGTAGCGGTTGAAAATCCGGGCGCGATCTACCGGCTTGTACCTGTCGGTAAACGCGCCGGATGACTTAGCCCCTGAGAAATTCTTCGATATCACTATTGAGCTGATCGCGGTCGGTATAGAACAGTCCGTGCGGCGCCCCGTCATACTTCAGGTATTTGGCTGCCGGTAGCATGGCAGCCGTCCGGTCACTGCTTATTTCTATGGGCACTGTTTTGTCATTCGTACCATGAATGATCAGGGTCGGAACGGTGATCTTGCGTATATCGTCCCGAAAATCCGTGGACGACCAGGATGTAACACAGTCGATCGTTGCTTTTGGTGAGCCCTGCAAGGTCAACTGGAATGCCCAATCCAGGTAGGCCTGGCTTACAGGATGCTTGATGAATGTTTCCCCGAAAAATTGTTTTCCAAAGTCGGCAAGAAATGCGGGGCGGTCGTCGATTATCTTCATGATGATCCCATCAAAAATTTCTTGATCAAGACCCTCGGGATTGGATGGGCTTTTTTGCAACATGGGCAGCACCGTGCCCACCAGCACAACTTTCGAAACGCGGGCCTGATTATAAAGGCTACAGTACCGGGCCACTTCGCCACCACCCATGGAGAAACCTACAAGGGTTACGTCCTGCAGATCAAGTTGGTCCATCAGCAGTTTAAGATCGGATGCGAGGGTATTGTAATCATAGCTTTCCCAGGGTTTGGATGACTTACCAAAACCGCGGCGGTCGTAGGCGATGCAGCGAAACCCTTTTGCGCCGAAATAGGTGAGCTGGTATTCCCACATTTCATGGCTGGAAGGCCAGCCATGTATAAAAACGATCGGTTTGCCCGAGCCCCAATCTTCATAATAGAGTTGTACACTGTCTTTCCCGGTGCCGGAGGAGATGTATGGCATGATAATGTATTTAAATAGAAGCCAATCAAATATTCGGCCATCCTGATTTGGCACGGATTACGGATATTTGAACGAACGGACCCGCACCTGGTGTAATTTCACCAATGAGTTTGTACATTTTAAACACATCAATATTTTAGTATGAAAAAGATCCTGATGAATCGTCTCGTTGCCGGCTGCCTACTGTTTGCAGGAGTTGCCGTAGCTGCATCATGTAACAATGCCTCCAATGACGGACCGGTTGCAACCGATACAGCCAGTCACACGGGCGGCGATACTACCCATCATATGCCTGCAAAAGATTCAGTGGTCGCTATGGTATCACATGCCGAGGCGGCTATCACAGCTACGTACGCAGATACTGCGCTCACGGGTACAGCGGTCTTCGATGCTGACTCTGCCGGTAAGGTGACCATGAAGCTCGAGATAGCGGCTGCAGCCAAGGCAGGTAAATCTGTAGCAGTTCACCTGCATGAGCATGGTGATTGCAGCGACAATGGTAAGGGCGCACATGGCCACTGGAATCCAACCGGTGCTGAACATGGTAAATGGGGAACAGGTTCATTTCACTCAGGTGATATTGGCAATGTAAAACTGGATGCGAAAGGGAAGGGTAGCGTAACTATCACCACCGATCTGTGGACGTTGGGTGGCGCGCCATCCAAAAATATACTGGGCAAGGCGGTGATTGTGCACGGCGGCGTGGATGACTACAAAACACAGCCTACCGGCAATGCGGGTTCAAGGATCGGCTGTGGGGTGATCAAATAAATGTTGTGTGATATGATAGAAAAAGGCCCGAGCCCGGGCCTTTTTTCATGAAAAGAATAGCTATTTAAAAGCCACGCTTCCTGGCAACTTTCCTCGGCTCGATGTATCCATTGAAGGAAATAAATTGCCGGTCGCGGCTATTGACCCGCAGGAGCGCACGGCCGTTGTTGTACACGGTCATATCCATTGCCTGTACACCTTGCGCGTCTTTTGGTTGAAGGCTGATCTCCCATTCGCCTTTCGCATTCTTTTTTGCACTATAATCGAATTTCACCGAGGTGAAATCAAGCGGACCTCGGCCGGAGTTGATCGGCGCACTGAATGCCCTGCCGAAATAAGGAAGGTAAGACATCAGGCTGTCCGGGGTAACGACAAGATCAAAACCGCTCAGACTGCGATAAGGGGTGGGCTGCGGTGTCATGGTTTGCGGCACGAACACGAACTGCTTTCCTTCCACCAGCCGCTGCACATCCTCCTCGGGAATTTCCTGCGCAGAAGCGGTCAGTGCGGAAAAGCCCATCGCGAGTCCCAGCAATATCTTATTGATCAGGTTCATGATGAAGTTGTTTATTCAAGAGAGGCCAGAAATATGCCAATTAAAGCTAAAAAAATGCTGTATTGTCGGCCCGCTATTGCTTTTAACGTCCGGTGGCAGGAAATTTGAAATTATAACTGCATAAAATTTCTTTATGAAGAAAAGCTGGTTGGCAGGACTTGCGATAGCCGGTCTGGTAACGACAGGAAAAAGTGCACACGCACAGTTGAAAGGGTTCAGCGTGGGCGGCTATGTGGAATCCGCCTTTCCGGTAAACTCATTCGAAGCTACCCATCGTATCGGCCTTGGCGCAGGTGTGAACGCGGATATAAAATTGCCAGGCAAATTCGGGCTGACTGGCTCGGCGGGCTATATGTATTTCCGGGGCAGAACAGAAGACCTCGGAGATACCCGTATCAAACACGAAAGCCTGACGGCCGTACCGCTCAGGCTGGGGTTGAAATATCGCCTGGCACCGATGGTGTACCTGAAGATGGAAAGCGGCACCGCCAGGGTTAACCGTGGCTATGGCTCCGGCGTGATCCTTTCACCTGGTATCGGCGTTCGTGTGCTGGGTCTGGATATCCAGGGTAAATATGAGCGGTGGCTGCAGGATGAGAAGTTCTCGTTTTGGGGTATCAAAGCCGGATTAAATTTCTAAATAAAATATATTTTCAGAAATATTTGAAAACACGGGTTACTCTGAATAAATTTGCCTTGTCATACACTTCTAAAACAAGGCCGGATGAATACCATTGCTTATGTTATCTACCTGCTCCTGACCTTTTTCATCACCGTTTATATCGGTCTTCGGTTTTATCGCCATGGCCGCGTATACATTCTCTCGCTCTTTTCCGGTGATCATAAGATCACCGACTCCATCAACAAAATATTGCTGGCAGGATATTACCTGCTCAACCTTGGTTATGTAGCGTTGATGTTACGCTCCTGGGATGACCTTCATTCCTGGAATGATGTGGTCACATCCATTACCTCCATGACCGGTCGCATCATTCTCCTGCTTGCCGTGATTCATTATTTCAACATGGCCTGCATCCTTTATATCAGCCGTCATAAATCATTCCTTCACCATAAAAACACTGCACCATGAACACCTCCCTCAACTTCATTGCCTACCTTATTTACCTCCCTGTCGTAATCCTGCTCACCTGGTACGTAGCGCACATCCTTTTTCGGAACAGCAAGGTATTTATGCTGGATATTTTTCATGGCAAGGCCGAAATTGCCCATTCAACCAACAGGTTATTTGAAACCGGTTTCTACCTGCTCAACCTTGGCTACGCGCTTCTCATCATGAAGATCTTTGACGAAATTGCGGAACCACGGACACTGCTGGAATTGCTGAGCTCTAAGATCGGCGGGTTCAGCATCTACCTGGGCATCATGTTGTTTTTTAACCTATACCTTTTCTTCCGGGGCAGGAGAATTTCGAGATCAAAGATGCCACCTTCCATAAACAGTGCTGGCTAAAAATAGGAACGGTCGCAGTGAAAACTGCGACCGTTTTTTTATTGTTCTTAATCCCTGTTAGTACCGTCCGTCTTTTTTGTCCATACCGCGTCCAATGGCATATCCAAGTCCACCACCAACTACACCACCGATCACACCACCAACCACACGGTTCTTTTTATTGATGATGGCTCCGGCCGCAGCACCAGTTGCGGTACCGATAGTCGCGCCTTTCGCGGCCTTGCTCCATCCCTTCTTTTTAGTGGCTACTGGAGCCGGTGCGGGAGCTGTGGCATTGCTGGAACGGCGAGCTGTCGTTTTACGAGGAGCAGCTACCGGTGCAGCCGCTGCATATTGTGCATCCTGCATATAATATGTATTCGGATCCTTTCTTTCATTCACAGCCTTCCATTCCTGGAACTGTGCAAGACCAGCGGTATCCGCAGGTGCAATGGTTGATTCCGAGGCCGTTTTCGGAGACGTGTTACAGGCCGCCATCCCAGCGGCGATGGTAACAAAGAGTAATGTTCTTTTCATAACTTTTGAATTTAGTTGTTTTGCTTTTTTTCGTTTTACGGGAGTAGTAATAGAAAAATTATGCCATGCTGATCCACAATGTTAACGATCAACATTTTGCTGTTGCAGTATCCTGATTTTCAGTGAGAAATGGGATCAATGTTTTAACATTCATCAGCCGACCTTAATATGTTCGGGCGACGACACTGCATATCAAATGACAAGAAAATGCAAACAGGATGTTAGCAGTTTGTTAGGTAAGATCGTTTAACTGGATGTACTCAGGCTCTGCCCCTGATCACTTTCAGTGCAGCAGGTATGATCTCTGCCTTCACATCTCTTAATTTGCCACGGTACTCACCATCCACCTGGAAATGCGTCCGGTGTTTCGACCGGATGCGCAGCGATGATGTTTGCAGCAGTTCCGTCTTTTCGGGGTTGAGATCCCCTTTTGTAAACCGCATCTTGAATATCTCGGAGAGAGATATTTTCTTTATAATTACCACTTCGAATAGTTCGTCATACAGGCTGCCCTCCGGATTGATCACAACGCCATTGCCATATTTCGTTGCATTCGCGATCACCACCATGGCCGCCTGCCGGTGGATCATTTCATCGCCTATCTTGATTTCAACATCCATCTTCGAATGTGACCAGAGAACTTTCCATGCCGCTTTTGTATAGCCCCACATTCCCCTGGTATTCTCATCCTCGAATTTTTTCACCACAAAGGCATTGAAGCCAATATCACTGAGATGGATGCAGAGTTCGTTGTTCACTTTCAGCAAATGGATCGTGGCCACTTCACCGTTCACTGCAACATCGATCGCCTCGCGCGGGTTATCCGGGATATTCAGCTCCCTTGCCATTCCATTGGCTGAGCCTCCGGGAAGAATTCCCATAGGCGTGGGGGAACCCTTCAGGCATTCGGCCACCATTTTTACCGTGCCATCGCCACCAACGGCAATCACCCTTTCGGCCCCGGATTTCCGGATTCGTTTTTGTATATCAGAAATATCGCAGGATTTGGGTAACTCGTAGGTTTCATACTCCCTGGCATCGTCCTTGAAATAAAGCTGTATCTCATTATGCCAGTCTACAGCATTTTTTCCGGAACCGGGATTTATGATGAATAGTAATTTCGGGGAGGATGACATACGTTGCAAAATACACTCGGTAACTGAATATCCGGAAAATGAGTAAAAATTTAGGCGTTAAAGTTTACCATGGCTTCGGCCATAAGCATGACATCGTACTGTTTGGCCATGTATTCCAGCATAAGCCATCTTTTTCACAGAACTATTCCGATAACCCATTCGTGAATATGTTCCGTATGCTGCGGTTGTTTTTTGTAAAGCCCTTGCCCCGCATACCAGTGAAGCTGCAATGGGGCCCGCAAACGCTCGATGGAAGGACAGAGCTGGATGGATTCTATCGCTTTGAATGGGTATCGGAGACAGAGACCGCTGCCGGCTGGTATCAGGTTGAAGTGCAAAGTGTGGACCATTCCGGCCAGGTGACCGGGCAGGGGGAGGGGAAGGTATTTATTCCTCATATTACCCAGTATGCCTTTATTTCCGACATCGATGACACGGTAATGGTTTCCCATTCGTCCACCATCTGGCGGAGAATGAAAGAGCTGCTGTTCAAGAATTCAAAAACACGGATGGTGTTTTCTGATGTAGCCGCTCATTATAAATTACTCGCACAGGCTCACACCACCCCTGATTCACCCAATCCATTTTTTTATGTCTCCAGCAGCGAGTGGAATCTTTATGATTACCTCCGCGATGTATTTCAACACAAGGAGCTGCCGGAAGGTGCTTTCCTCCTGAATCAGGTAAAACGCTGGTATGAACTGTGGAAGACGGGGAAAACAAAACATGAGGGCAAGCTGCTCCGGATATTGCGGATATTCCAGGTTTTCCCAAATCAGCGGTTCATCCTGATGGGCGACAACTCCCAATCTGATCCAGGCATCTATGCAAAGCTCGGGGAGAAATATGCAGATCGGATCTTTGCAGTATATATACGCCTGGTAAATGAAGACAAACGTTTACCTGCGCTGCAACACCTCGATGCACTTAACAAAAAGGGCATTCATACGCTGCTGTTTGAACATAGCTCCGAAGCCATCGCGCATTCACGCGCTATCGGGTTGATCTCATGATACAATTCATACCATTGTTTTAGCGGTTCAGAGCCTGGCCTGTTTTCGCGGGAGTTTGTTTCCATGACTTTTGCGGCCAAAACCTTAACAACCATGAAACAATTCAAATTCGCGCTCCTCGCAATTGGCTTCGGGGCTGCATTCACTATGTCAGCATGCGAAAAATCAGGGTCGGATGATTCGCCAGGTAAGAAACTCAGCGGTCGCGCACTCGATGCCGCAGGTCGCCCGCTTGCCGGTGTGAAAGTCACCGTAGAGCATACGGTCTTCTTTGGTAACTATGTACTGGCAACCACTGATGCGGATGGCCGCTATTCAGTAGAAGTTCCTGCCACCCCTGCCGGGAGCTGGACTGCAAAAGCCCAGCTTGAAAAGACGGCATATGGACAGGACTACAAATTTGATATGGCTGTTAGTTCGACGGAAGCTTTTACTGCCAATCAGCAAATAACGCGGGATTTCACCTGGCGTCTCAGCGGACCCCGGCCGGTGCAGGGCCAGCATTTCGGCGCGCACGCCGACCTTTATCTGTGGGGAACTGATGTGGAGATGGAACAGGTGAAACTGCGGTTCACACCAGTTGAGCCTTTACTGATTGATGGCACTCCAGCGGCACCAATTGAACGTTTGGTGCAAAATGTAGCGGGTACTTATATGGTAAATGATATACCGGTTGGCAAATATCGTGTGCGTGCTGTTTATCCGGGAAAATCCCTGCTACTCGACAACCGGGATGATGATGGGCAACCTGAAGCGGAGAAAACGTTCGTATTTGGAAAAAATGCGCAGCTCGCCGAAACTGAATACAACGTCGAATTCTGGCTTACTGAATAACCTGTGATAATTCTGGCAGGATTTTTTGAGCCACTCAAAAAAAGCCATGCCTGAATTGCCGGACCTCGAGGTCTTTAGTACCAATCTTACCAAAGCCCTGAAGCGGAAGAAACTGACGGGTCTTCGCATCATATCAACAGCTAAGATCGATCCATCACCGAATGCCCTAAAGAAGGCTGTGGTCGGTAAAACACTCAACAGCGTGATACGGGAGGGCAAGCAGTTGCGTTTTTTATTTTCAGGGAAAGTTATTGTTGGCCTGCACCTGATGTTGCATGGCAAACTGGTCTGGAAGGAAAAGGAAAGTGTTTCACATACGCTGGTGGAATTTGAATTTGGTAAAAAAGTGCTTGTACTCACCGATTTTCAGAAAGCGGCGAAGCTGAGTTTATCACCTGCTGAATCCGATAGCCCTGATGCGTTGTCGCCCGGGCTTACGCTTGCGCGGTTTAAATCTATGCTTCAATCGCGGTCGGCCATTAAGAATCTGTTGCTGGATCAGCAGGTGATCCGTGGCATCGGCAATGCGTATGCCGATGAAATATTGTGGAAGGCGCGAATTCATCCGGCCTCGATCGCATCTTCGATTCCTGCAGCAAGGGCGGGGGCCTTGCATCGCGCTATCCGGTCTGTATTGCGGAAAGCGATCACGCAGGTGAGAAAGGCCGATCCTGGTATCATTGGCGGGGAGAACAGGGATTTCCTGCTGATTCATCATCCGCGCAAAAAAGCGAGCCCGGGCGGCAGCAGGATATTGACGACAACCAGTGGTGGCAGGAAAACGTATTATACCGAGGAGCAGGTGCTCTATAAATGAATGAAAAAGGGGAGGATTCATATCGGTACATCGGGCTGGAGCTATAAACACTGGAAAGAGAGTTTCTACCCGCCCGGCCACCCGGTGAAGGAGCAGTTTTCTTTTTATTCAGGAAAATTTGATTCGGTAGAGATCAACAATTCCTTCTATAAACTGCCGTCCAAAGGGACGTTTACCATGTGGCGAAAATCCGCACCGGAAGGTTTTGTTTATGCGGTAAAGGCAAGCCGGTTTTTCACGCACATGAAAAAACTAATACTTGACCGGCAAATGATCCGGCCCATTTTTGATCATGTGGCAGGTCTCCGGGACAAACTGGGTCCCATACTTTTTCAATTGCCGCCGGGCTGGAAATTCAACCCGGGAAGGCTGGCAGCCGTTCTATCCATCCTCCCGAAATCCCGCCGGTATGCGATGGAGTGTCGTGAGCATAGCTGGTACAACGAGCAGACCTATGCAATCTTACGTCAGCACAATGTGGCTTTTTGCATTTATGAATTGGAGCATCATCTTTCACCCATGCAAGTGACAGCCGATTTCGTATACATTCGCCTGCATGGTCCCGGTGATAAATACCAGGGCAGTTACACCGATAAAGCACTGCAGGAATGGTCGGATAGAATAAAGAAATGGAGCAGGGCGGGCAAAGTAGTGTTTATTTATTTTGATAATGACCAGCCAGGGTTTGCTGCCCACAATGCGGTAAGCCTGCAGTGGCTGATCCACAGTAAATAGAAACGGAGCTGACCTGTTCAACTCCGTTCTTTTAACATGATAACGTCATTAATAATCAAATCACCTGCCGCTTCCTGGATCTTTCCCTTGTCTTCGACCTCGTATTTTTCTTCATGTCATCACTCGTCGGTTCGCCCAGGATAATATTCCCGAAGCTTGAGGTGATATCGATTTTCGCTCCACCATTTCCTGCCTGGCCACGGTAGGTCTTCTCCGAATCCGGGCCATACTCATCAGGCTTATCAACGCGCTTGATTGTGCTGTTCGTACGATCCCGGAAACTACCGAAACTTGTAGTGATGTTATAATCCGCACCAAACGATGCCGCCGGCCGGAGATTTATATGACTGTAGGATTCAGACAGTTTCAGCTTATTCAACTTGCCGTCGAGGTTGATCTTCGTGTCACTGCAAAATTGCAGGTCTATCTTGTTATCCCCGGCCAGGCTGTTTATTTCTATCTGGGAGAATTTGAACGTCGCATCCAGGTTGGATACACTTTTCAATTCTGCCTTTCCAAATTCCACTGCAATGTTTTTTAAGTTGGATGCAGCACCCAGCGTCAGGCTACCAAATTTACTCGTTACATCCAGGGCGCCGGTATAGTCCGGGATCTCGGTATTGCCGAAATTATTGCTGACAGTCAAGGGCACGCTCGCCGGCAGATAAACTTCATAATTGATGTTCATCGACGATTTGCAGTTCTTGCAATTTTTGTTCTCCTTGGATTTGATGGAAGTGGTAAAACTGATCTCGTTGCCGCTTTGTTTATCGGTCACGCTGATCGCATCAAACATGTCCTGGGCCAGATCCTTGTCGGTGGAACTTGCATCTATATGAACATTTATCCTGATCTCGTTCTTGTCGGAGGCGATGAATTTGACATGACCAAAACTGTTCTCTATCTTCAGCTTGTTGCCTCCCGCCGGATAGGTTTTGGTGAAATTATTTTCCTTGTAATGCTCATATTTTTCATTTGCATTACGATTCACGTTCTGGCTGATCGCGGTATTCCCGGCCAGCAGGCCAATGCTAAATAGCGCGTAAATTATTTTTTTCATTTTTCTGTTTTTGATTGTTGTACTCTTTCAATATCTGCAATTGCTTCTGAAGCAAACCGGCCTGCAGTTCCAGGTTTTGCATCATCGCATCGAGAATTACATCATGGTTTGGTGTGTGGAGAGCCTGGTTTTCCAGTTCACGATAAGCACTGTCCAATGCCCGCAGATCCTGCTGGAAGCGGCGGTAGAGTTGAGGTGCGTCCGCAGCCAATGTTCTTAACTGTTTTTGCTGTTCATTGATCTGGAGAAAAATTCTTTTAGCTTCCAGGGAATATTCAGAGCCCGGCGCTTCAACCAGTGATGGAGCGGTGTCTTCGTTCGTAGTTGAGCCCATTTGGCGTGTGCTCACGAGCCAACCGATGCCCGCCACTATCACAACCGAGGCCGCCACCATCCACCATGCATATAATCGCCTGGTCCTTGCCACCCCGGTTCTACCCGCGTCTATGTTCGCCTCGATTCGATCCCAGGCCCCCGGCGGCGCGGGCGTGGCATCAAACTCACGACGATGCTCGGTTATATATTCTCTAAGCCTGCTCATGTATTTTACCCGATTTCATTAGTTGTAAAAGTTTCTCCTTGCCTCTTTTGTATTGTGACCGCACCGTACCCGGCGCGAGATGAAGTATCTCAGCGATCTCATCCTGGTCATAGCCCTCAAGGAGGTACAGCGAGAGTACGGTTCGATATCCTGTAGGCAGGTTGAATAGTGCTGATCGGATGGCTTCCACGGTGAGCGTAACTTCAGCCTCATCTACTGGTTCCACCTCGGAAGCATCCACCTCGCTGATTTCTTCAAATATTATCCGCCGGCTTTTCAGCATTGCGATCGATTTGAAGATGACGATCTGTTTCAACCAACTACCGAAGCTGCCTTTCTTTTCCATACTGTTCAACCGACTGAAAGCATCGCAGAACGCATCCTGTAATACGTCTTCTGCATCAGCTCCCTGCCCGGTGATACGCAGGGCCGTAGCGTACATCGCGCGGGAATAGCGGTCATACAATGTCTTATACGCGCTGCGATCTCCGTTTAGGCATTGCTCAACAAGCATCTCGGGCGTTGGTATGACAGGTGCCTGATTCAGTTAACTGGTTTTATATAAAGTAAAGCCTTTGAAAAAAATGTTGCATGCAGGCTGTACTTTTTAGCATGGATTACTGATAAATGGCAGAAATTGCTGACAGGGGGCATTATCCCTTAATAAACAAGTCAATTCTCTATGGGATACATTTACCTTTTGTTGACCATCCTTGCCGAAAGCACGGCGGTGATCCTGATGAAATATGCGGATGGCTTTCACCACCGATGGGCTGCGGTGGGCGCAGTAATTGCCTACATCATCGGGTTCATTTTCCTTACCCTGGCACTGAAGACCCTGCCCGTCGGGCCAGCCAATGCTATCTGGGCGGGTGCCAGTACCGTTATTGTTGTTATAGCGGGCATCTTCTTATTCCGTGAAAAATTAACCCTGGTGCAATGGCTTTCAGTTGCACTGATAATTATTGGTATTGCAGGGCTTCACCTTGGTGGAACGCCGGACAGGTAAAATGATTTTTTGGCGTAATATCTGTACCACTAAACCCCAAAAGAATTATGGCTGGTAAACGGCTCATCATCATCGGCGGTGGAATCAATGGCCTTGTATTGGCAAGAGAACTGGCTGCGTTTTATTCAATCACTGTACTCGAAGGCCAGGAGCGATGGGGTGGACGCATCAACTCGCAACTCGCGACAGATGGACACACAGTAATCGAAGGAGGGGCGGAGTTCATCCACGGAAAATTAAAACATACGATGGATCTGCTCGATGAGGCAGAGATCAGTTACGCCCCCATTGAAGGCAAGATGTATCGCAGGCAAGGGGGGGAATGGGTGGAACAGGATTCCATGATGGAAGGCTGGGACAGGATGCTGGAGGCGATGGCTGCTCTGCGCCAGGACATGACATTGACCGAGTTCTTCGACATCCATTTTCCCGGAGAAAAAAATACCGGCCTGCGTCACCAGGCGTTGAAATTCGCCGAAGGCTTCGACCTGGCGGACCCCTCGCGTGCAAGTGTAATGGCTTTATATAAGGAGTGGACAGCAGAGCAGGACGACAATTACCGAATTGCCACCGGGTACGGCAGTCTTGTAAATTACCTGGTTACAACCTTGAAAGAAGACGCCGTGGAGATGGTGAGTGGTGACCCTGTGCGGCAGGTGGATTGGGAACCGCACGAAGTACGGGCGTATACAGGTTCCGGTAAGACCTATGATGCTGATTTGGTCATCGTGACCATTCCGGTGTCCACACTGGCGAGGGCAGGGGAGACATTTTCTATCAATTTCACTCCACCACTGGATCCACAGATCCGGGCGGCGGGCGAGATCGGAATGGGAACCATCATAAAATTTGTACTGGAGTTTGACAGCATCCAATGGCCGGACGATCTTGGCTTTATCCTCTCCGATGAAACGGTTCCTACCTGGTGGAGTCAATTACCCGGCAGGCAACCCATTCTTACAGGTTGGCTGGGCGGACCCGCGGCCGCAAAGGTTTCCGACCTTAGAGATGATGAACTCGTAGATAAGGCGCTGATCTCACTGGCAGCAATTTTGGATAAAACCGTAAGTGAATTGAGAGACCGGCTGACCGCTGCGCATGTCTTCAACTGGCAAAAGGAAACCGCTGTGGAGGGAGGGTATAGTTATGCCACTCCCCGGACGAGCACAGCAAGAACCTTCCTCCAGCATCCGGTAGGAGATACGATCTTTTTTTCGGGAGAGGGAATTTATGAGGGCAGTTCGCCCGGTACAGTCGAGGCGGCAATCATCCAGGCGAAGAAGACGGCGTTGCAGGTGTTGCAGCGCGTCATTCCAAATAAAGGAAAGGAAGGATAATTAAAAATTAAAAATGAAAAAATAAAAAACCATCCGGTATCCCGTATCCTGCATCGCTAATGGCCCGATCTGCCAGCTTTGGAAAACCAGTCTGCGCGGCGGACATTCATTCTTTTATCAAAAAAATAAGTGACGGTCTTTGTGAGGATGCTGTCCTTTGCATCGCGCGATTGCATCACCAGACTCCAGGTAACTTCTGATTCCCGGTTGTCCGGCAGTCTTCGTAACTCTCCGAACGATAGCGGGGCTTTGCTCTGAAGTGGCGAGAGATAAGTGGTATAAAATTTCGATGCGCGTTCAATCGCCAGTTCTCTCGCGGAACGGTTGACCTGCGCATGAGAATGTATAGCGCCCGAAACGAATATGAATCCGATCAGGCAGTGTTGTCGGAAGGCAATTTGTACGTTTGGCATACCATAAGCTACGAACACAAGGTGCCGTTTCCCGCACATCTTACGTGAACGGCTTAGAGCATTGGTGAAAGGCTTCTGCCGGCTAGTTATAGGAGATCTGCATGGAATAGCCAACATCCGCGAGCAGTACGCCAGGTTCTTTGTAGTTGAGCAGGCTACTCTTGATAAAAGCACCAAGCTCTTCCTGGTTCATGCCATAGGCCGCATTCCGTTGCGCGAGTTTGTAAGAATTAATCTTAAAAAAAGCAAACCGCGCGCTCTGGCTGGTATGATCATCACTGTAATAGAACTGACCGGCAATATGCGCCTGGTCATTGTGGTAAAACTTGTTCATACAACGGATATTTGGTTTTTTACAGATTTGGATGAGTTGGTAACGTTCACCCGCTGAAAAAAATTGTACCTGAATCTATGACAGCCCTCCAGGTCGAGGGTTTATCCGCGGGGTGTTAATGTTTCTGCAAGGAAAAATACGATGCTGGATGGCTGGGTGCTGGGTGCTGGATGCTGGATG
>JAEZAM010000077.1 GCA_023430465.1 Bacteroidota bacterium
ACACGTCTCACAATCACGATTCACGAAAAAGGGCTATCTCGCGATGAGACAGCCCTTTTTATATCCATTCACTTTACGTTGGTCATGCCTTGGAAAAAAGTTCTGCCACCTTATCCCAATTGATCACGTTCCAGATCGCTTTTAAATAATCCGGGCGTTTGTTCTGGTACTTCAGGTAATACGCGTGTTCCCAAACGTCAATGCCGAGAATTGGTTTCCCTTTTACCTCAGCTACGTCCATCAATGGATTATCCTGATTTGGAGTGGAGGTCACTTCCAGTTTGCCATCTTTCACAATGAGCCAGGCCCAGCCGGAACCAAAGCGGGTGGTACCTGCCGTATTCATTTTTTCCTTGAGGCCGTCCAATGATCCGAAAGCGGCGTTGATCGCTTCGGCTAGTGCACCTGTAGGTTCGCCGCCTTTGCCGGAAAGTATGTTCCAGAAGAAAGTATGGTTCCAGTGACCACCGCCATTATTGCGGACTGCCGGTGAAATAGCACCAGCATTCGCTACAAGTTCCTCGATTGATTTATTCTCGTGCTCGGTGCCGGCGATTGCCTTATTCAGGTTGTCGACATAAGCCTGGTGATGTTTGCCATGGTGGATCTCCATTGTCTGCTTATCGATATGGGGTTCCAGAGCATCGTGCGCATAAGGAAGCGCGGGTAAAGTAAATGCCATGATCTTATTTTTTAAATGTCAGAAAATCTGATCCGTTTGTAATGAAACAAATTTATCATGTTATAGTTGATTCATGTCCAATTTTCTTCCTTTCCCGTCAAATGCAGTACCAGTTGCAGAAAAACGCAACGTCAGGCCTTGTTTTTTTTCCCTAATTTTAAAACAACGCTACTTTCTGCGAGAGAATCCTGGTGAAATCAAGAGATGGTCATAGCAACAACCTTTCCATGGAGGCTTTGTTTTCAGAGATCTTCCGGGAACACGAATGCCGGTTGCATTCCCTGGCGCTCACCGTCACCAAGTCGAGGGCCATGGCCGAAGATATCATCCAGGATGTATTCACGCGGCTTTGGGAGCACCGCGAATCTCTTGGAGAAATAAGAAGTATCGAAAGCTGGCTGTACCGGCTGACGGAAAACCGGATCATCGACTTTCTCCGAAAAGCGGCGGCTGATTCAAGATTGCGGGCCACCATCTGGAACAACCTGGAAGAGATGGTGGACGAAGCCGAGTCGCGGATCGTGATAAAGGAATATAACGCAATCATCCGGCAGGCCATTGAGGGCCTCCCGCCACAGCGCCGGCTCATCTATAAGTTAAATAAGGAGGAAGGGAAAAATTACCAGGAGATCGCCAATCAACTTCATTTGTCAACCCATACCGTTAAAAATCAGCTTCATTCTGCCACACGGTCCGTACGTGAACTGCTGCAAAAAAATTTCCGCATATTTTTTCTTATAATTTTTTCAATCGGATAGGAACATCCCTTGTTTGCTCCGTCTTTACTACATAGGGCCATACTATGGAGGAAAGACTGCGACTGCTTTTTCAAAAATATACACTGAATACCTGCTCTGCAGAAGAACTGGAAGAGCTGTTTGCCCTCATCCGTGAGAGTGACCATGAACCGACATTGAGGGAATTGATTGCGGCTTTATATAAGGGAGACGACATCGATACTTCATCATTGCCTGTGGTGGATGCTTCCGGTCGCCTGGTGTTCGATATGCGGACAAGGCCTCGTAAATACAATCTACGGCGGCTCGCTGTCGCGGCCGGAATTATCATTGTTCTTGCGGCCAGTGCATTTCTTTGGCTATCCACCGGAGAAGCGCATTCTAATAAGCCTGCGCTTGCTCTTTCCCAGTCAAGCACGGCTATTGCAGAAAATAAATACCTGCTCCTTCCAGATAGCACGCAGGTTTGGCTGAATGCCGGCAGCACGATCGATTATCCTGCAAGCTTTGATCCGAAGAAACGGGAGGTTTATCTCTCTGGTGAAGCCTACTTTGATGTCAGGCATGCAGACAGGCTGCCTTTCATTATTCACACCGGCAACGTATCCACGCATGTTTTGGGCACAGCATTTAACATCAAGGCATATCCCGGGCAGCAAAATATTACAGTTTCTGTCAGCCGTGGAAAAGTACAGGTGAGCCGGGCAAATGATGTGATTGCAACACTGGTACAGGGTCAGCAGGTAAAGGTTGGCACAAGCAAACAACAGGTAGTAGAGCAGAACGTTCAGGCTTCCGGTGTGGGCGCCTGGCAGAAAGGGCAGTTGAGTTACCAGGATGAGTCATTCAGAGACATAATCAGCGATCTCGAGCGGCTTTATGACATTTCGATAAAACTGGATGATAACATTGATGGAGAAATGAAGATATCAACCACGTTCCGAAAGGAGATCGGGATCGAGCAGGCATTGCGACTGCTTTGCCGGCTGACAGATAAATCATTGGTGAAAACAAATACCGGTTACCAGGTAGAATGATAAGGTAGCGCGGTTAAATTTTATACCCAGACTAAACCTTCAAACCATGAACTCGACCGAACACATGAACCTCCGGCCCGCCCAGGGCGGGTTGCAAGGCAACATTGTATTTGTAAGGATGGCGATCCTTGCCCTGTTCCTTTCTTTAAGCGGTATACTCATGGCCCGCGAAGCCAACAGCCAGGACCTGGACAAGATCATGGTCTCGGTGGACTTCCGGCAAACTGCCCTTCAGACCGCTCTTCGTAAGATTGAATCGATGACCGAACTTTCATTTACGTATAAGACAGCGGAAGTAAGCAAATATGACAACATCAGCTACAAGGCAACGCAGGTATCAGTCGCGAAACTGCTGAATGATCTACTGAAGAAAACGGATCTGCAATTCGAGCAGTTCAATTCAAATATCATTATCAAACGTACGGCCGCTCCGGCACCACAGGTGGCTGCTTTAAGAGAGGACGCGTCTTTTGACGGAAGCATCCGCGGCCGTGTAACTGATGAGAAAGGGCAGCCCGTTGCAAATATCTCCGTACAACTCATAGGTACAACAAAAGGAGCAATCGCCAACAGCAATGGTGAATTTGTGATCACCGGCGTGCCAGCCGGATCATACAAGCTCGAGATATCCGGTATCGGTTACCAGGCAGAAATAAAAGATGTAACAGTGCGGGACAATGAAGAGGTGGAAGTGAATTTCCAGGCAAAGGACAAAAGTACCAGCCTGGATGAAGTGGTGGTGACAGCACTGGGCATCAGCAGGAAGCAACGTTCGCTGGGTTATGCCACACAGGAAGTGAGAGGAGAGAATCTGACGCTCACAAAGGAACAAAATGTACTGGGTTCGCTGGCAGGTAAAATTGCGGGTGTGCAGGTGGTGGGTTCATCCGGCGCAAGCATGGGCGGAACGCAGAAAATAAAGATCAGGGGCGTGAATTCCATTACAGGTTCCGATCAGCCACTGATCGTCGTGGATGGTACACCCATCTCCAATTCCAACTTTGCGGGTGCGGACAGAGCAGACTATGGCAACCTGGGCCAGGATGTGAGCCCGGAAGACATCGAGTCGATCAATGTGTTGAAAGGCCCAACTGCTTCTGCGTTGTATGGTATCCGGGGACAGTATGGCGTTATCATGATCACTACAAAAAAAGGTGCAAAGGGTATCAAGCGGCCACAGGTTCAACTCAACTCCGCCTTCTCCATCGAAAAAGCCGGAAACTTCATGCCGATGCAAAACCTGTATGGTGGCGGCTCCAGCCAGACCTGGCGAACATTACCCAATGGCCAAAAATATGTTGATATCAGCGTGGATGAAAGCTGGGGCCCGCGAATGGATGGCACGCCGGTCCGACAGGTGTATAGCTTTTATCCGCAGGATCCGGAGTATGGCCAGCTAACACCATTTGTGCCGCAACCAGACAACATCAAAGACTTTTACCAGACCGGCTCAAACATCAATAATGGTATTACAGTAAGCGGGGGAAATGAAAACTCAACGTTCCGCCTCAGCGTGAATGATACCCGCATTGAGGGCGTGGAACCAAACACCTGGCTGAAACGCAACAATGTTGGCCTGAGTGCCGGCTTGAACATCAATCCAAAACTACTGGTGGGAACAAACATCAATTATGCAACAAACAGGGCGCAACGGCCCGCGCAGGGAAGTGAGTACGGCGCACGTTATATCGTGCAGTGGTTTCAACGGAATGTTGACATGAACCGGATGAAAAATTACCAGTATGATGATGGTACGTACCTGAACTGGAACCTTAACCGGCCAAGCAATGTAACCGGCGAGGTTACAAATTTCAAGCCCCTGTACTGGGACAACCCATATTTTGATGCGTACGAAAACTACAGCAATGATGACCGGCAGCGGGTATTCGGCGATGTCAATCTTAGCTACCAACTGCTGCCTTCATTGAAGCTGAGCGGGTTTATCCGGACAGACATGTACACGCAGAACATCGAAGAACGGACGGCGTTTGGCGGCAGGCGGCTTCCCGCCTACTCAGTTGGTAAATACCAGAATACCGAAATGAACTATGAATTCCTTGCACAATACAACAAAGCCTGGGGTGATATATCAATGAACGCAAGTGTAGGCGCCAATCTGTATAAGCGACGCTACAGCTACCTCTCTCAGGCCACTGTGGGCGGGCTTTCATCGCCCGGGTTTTATAATATTGCCGCTTCTGTTAACCGGCCGATCACCAATTCTTATTTATTGAGAAAAGAGATCCGCAGCCTGTATGCCTTGCTTTCCCTTGGTTACCGCAACACTTTCTTCCTTGATGCTACCGTGAGGAATGACAACTCCTCAGCGCTGCCATCCAATAACAATTCATACTGGTACCCTTCTGTATCGGGAAGTTTTGTGTTCAGTGAACTGATCGACTGGGCTCCGCTGTCATTTGGTAAACTGCGACTCAGTTACGCAAAGGCCGGGTCGGATCTTAGTCCTTACGAAACGGGCCTGTATTATGGAGTAGGCACCGTTTATGGTCCCACAAACACCTTGTTTGTGCCGGATAATCTTAACAATGAAAACATCGAGCCTTCATTTGCAAACTCTTACGAAGCGGGTATCGATCTCCGGTTTCTTAATAATCGTTTAGGTATAGACTTCACGTACTACCAACAAAAGAACAGGAAACAGATCATCAACCTTGACCTTTCGGGTGCCAGCGGGTTCGCCTCTACAACCATCAATGCCGGCCTGATAGAAAATAAAGGTTTTGAGATTGCATTGACCGGTACACCAGTCAAGGCCGCGAAATTTACCTGGAATACGACATTCAATATCAGCCGAAACAAAAGCATGCTCACGGAGTTATATCCCGGCATAAATGTGTATACCCATGGCTCCACCACCTACTCGAGTGTAACCAGCTACCTGAATTCTTATGTAGGGAAATCATTTGGATCACTGGTCGGTCAGGCCTACAAGCGTGACCCGGCCACAGGAAAGATCCTGCTTGGCGCAAACAACCTTCCCTTATTCACCGACGCCACACATGATTTTGGTTCAGTACTTCCCGATTATACCGGAGGATTCCTGAACAACTTCCGATATGGAAATTTTGAGTTATCTGCCATGATTGACTTCCAGGCGGGCGGGCAGTTCTTTAGCCGTTCCCAAATGCTGGCTGTAAGAACAGGGCAACATGCATTGTCGGCGGTGATGAATGATAAAGGAAAAAATATCCGTGACCCGCTGGCTGATGGTGGTGGTATACGTGTGGATGGAATTTCTGATATCACAAAGCAGGAGGTGACGGCCTATGTGGATCCCCAGGCCTACTTTGGCGTAGTGGGGAGAAGGATCTATGAAGACTGGGTATTTGATGCTTCCTATATCAAGCTCCGCGAAGTGAGGCTTGGATATACATTCAATAAGGTCAGTATTGGCAGGTATAAATTCAATGGCATAGGCATTGCCCTGATTGCGCGCAACCCCGCGATGATCTGGCAGAATGCACCGAAAGGCCTGGATCCTTCCGAATTGTCAACCGGCAGCCAGTCGATCAGTTGGTATGAATCCGGCCAGGCAAATACAGTAAGATCCTATGGTATCAATCTGAACGTGAACTTCTAAACTTCATCCTTTATGAATAAGCTCATTCTTTTACTGTTGTCAACTGCCGTGCTGAGCGGTTGCAGCAAGTTTAACGAGGACATCAACAACAATCCTAACCTCCCGGGCGAGGCGTCCGGTACGCAATTGATCGCGAATGCGCAACTGTCGTTGCCCGGCCTAAGTGCATCGCCCCAGGGGGAGTTTGCTGCGCAGTTTCTTTCAGAAACACAATACCCAACGGCTTCGCTATATCCCGAAGGAGCAACAAGTTTTTATCCATTGTACCAGGGCCCATTGATGAACCTTGAGACGGTGATACAATCGGATGAGCTCAGTACGCTTGACGGACCCATAGCCAACCAGTTGGCCGTTGCCAAAATACTGAAGGCTTATTTCATGTGGCATATCACGGATCGCTGGGGCGATGTACCTTATAGCGAAGCTTTACAGGGCACAGGCAATTTTACGCCGAAGTATGATACGCAGGAATCAATTTACAATAGCTTGTTCGATCTGCTGGAAGAGGCGACAGCGCAGATTGTGCCGGGCGCTATCACAAATGACCTGGTGTACAGCGGAAATATGGATCGTTGGAAAAAACTGGCAGGCACCGTTCGCCTGTTGATGGCATTGCGCCTGTCAAAAGTGAATGCGACCAAAGGCGCGGCCGAATTCAATGATGCGTTGACGGCCGGGATAATGACGTCCAACGCGGATAACCTTGCATTCAAACACCTGGCCGATGCAAATAATCAGAATTACTGGTACGGGCAGGTATCCGTTAGCAACCGGAAGTGGTGGGCGTTGAGTGAGCTATTGGTAAGCAAAATGAAGCCGGTGAATGATCCAAGGCTGCCAACGTTTGGTGCCACTGTCGGCGGCCAGTATATCGGACTGCCCTTCGGTACGGTTACGGGTATGCCGAACACTACAAATTATTCTTTGCTGGGTGAAGCCATCTGGAAGCAGGATGCCACGATACACCTGGTGACATATGCGCAGGCATTGTTCGCAAAAGCGGAGGCGGCTAAGCTGGGCTGGATACCTGGTGGTGATGCGGAGGCAAAAGCAAACTATGATCTCGCCATCGAGCAATCAGTGAGGCAGTGGAACAACAACAGCACAACCGGCCTGGCCGCGCTGATGGCAACAACCGAGGTGGCTTACGACCCGGCAATCGCCATCCAGCAGATCGCGACCCAACGCTATATCCATCTGTTCATGCATGGTTATGAAGCATGGGCAGAATGGAGGAGAACAGGCTATCCGGAATTGGCACCACCAGTGGGAGAGCCAACGCGTGCAGTACCGCGCCGTCAGTCATACCCGGCAAATGAGGTCTTCAACAACACAGAGAATTATCAGGAAGCCGTGCAGCGGCAATTTGGCGGGGTCGACAACCTGTATGGCCGGGTATGGTGGGATACGATGTAGAGTGTTAAGGTTAAGGTTGAGGCTGAGGTTGAGGTGGAGGTGGAGGTGTCAGGCAAGGTCCTGGTAATACCTGGCCTGGCGTATAAAATGGTTGTGAACAAAGGTGAAGTTCCTGGCCGGGCGTGTTGAAATTATGTAAGCCGACCAGGGCTTAAGCCCGCCAGTCGGCCGATTTGAAAGCCCGGACTTCAGTCAGGGTAAACATGAGAGCGGTAGTAGTGGTGCGCGCTTTGCCTCCTTTGGTCCCGAGGCTTCGGGATTTGCGTGAAACTTAACGTCGACTGCGGAAGAAATCCTTCATCAACTGCGCGCATTCATCTTTCATGATTCCGCGGACAAGTTCTGTTTTTGGATGAAACGCCCAGTTGGTGCCGGCAGTTTTCCTGTAGCCGTTTTTTTCGTCATCCGCTCCATATACAATCTTGCCGATCTTGCTCCAGTACACGGCACCGGCGCACATCAGGCAGGGCTCGAGTGTTACATACAGCGTTGCTTCGGGAAGGTATTTGCTGCCCAGGAAACTGAATGCAGAGGTCAGGGCAATCATTTCAGCATGAGCAGTAGGGTCATTCAGCTTTTCCGTCATGTTACGACCCCGGCCGATCACTTTTTCACCCAGTACCACCACGGCACCTACCGGAATCTCCTGCTCGGCATAAGCAAGCCGGGCTTCTTTCAACGCCAGCATCATGTAGTATTCTTCCGTCATGGTGTCAAATTACAAAAATGTTCTGCAGGCTTCTTCCCCGTGGCATGATATTTTGATGCTTAAGAGAAAGCATTTTCATCACCTAAATTTTTTTATATGAGCAAATTATTAGTTGGCTTCACAGCAGGTATATTGGTTGGCTTGCTGTTCGCCCCCGCTAAAGGAACAGATACAAGAGACAGAATATCCCGTAAAGGTCGTGAACTGAAGGATAAATTCGATGACCTTGTGGACAGCCTAAGCGAAAAATTCCAGACTGTAACAGATGAGGCTGAAGAATTTACACAAAGAACAAAACAGCGTGCTTCTGCAGCTACAAGCTAAAACGCACCTGTTTAAGTAGAAAAGGCATTCTTTCGGGAATGCCTTTTTTTAATGCAAATGCCTGTAAAAATTTTACAGGCATCCGCGGTGCTATCTTACGGGACAGCAGAACTCAACAAGTGAAAGTATTAATAAGGTAAAGGACATTTCTACAGAAACAAAAAGCTGACCAAACATTTCTCTGCCTTCGAAGGCCTCTGATAAGCGGGAAGGTGGGAATGTTTTTCTACAAGAAAATATTCTCCGGTCCCTGAATTTTCCTTTGATTCCTCCACGACCTTACGCGAAACGTCTTTTGACGCCTGCCCATTCTTTTATACTTTCACAACACATGTCTGAGCACCTGAATGATAAGCTGGCCGACTTAAGGCAATATTTTCTCTCCGGAGTCACGCGACCTGCCAAATTCCGGGTGGAAGCGCTGAAGAAACTCCGCGCTGCCATCTATCAATTCGAAGAAGAAATCTATACCTCGCTGTATGCCGATCTCCGGAAAGGCAGGGAAGAAATATGGATTACCGAAACAGGGTTTACGATAAGCGAGATCAGCAATGCGATCAGCAACGTGGACAGGTGGATGCAACCTGAATCCAGGTCCACCAACATGTTGAACTTCCCGTCTAAAAGCTATGTTATTGCTGAGCCACTTGGTACCGTACTGATCATGGCGCCCTGGAATTATCCCTTCAACCTTCTACTGACGCCACTTATCGGAGCCATTGCTGCAGGCAACTGCGTTGTACTGAAACCAAGCGAGTTTGCTCCAGCTACGGCTGCTGTGATAAGAAAGATAATTGCGACTGCTTTCGCACCGGAGCATGTACTCGTGGTTGAAGGCGATGGCGCAACGGTAGTACCCGCCATGATGAATGATTTCAATTTTGATCATGTGTTTTACACCGGCAGTACCGCAGTCGGAAGATCTGTATACAAAATGGCGGCGGAGAAACTGATTCCTGTTACACTGGAACTGGGCGGAAAGAGCCCCTGTGTGGTGGAAGACGACGCCAACATCGAGGTGGCAGCCAGGAGGATTGTCATGACAAAGTTTTCCAATGCAGGCCAAATGTGCGTAGCGCCCGACTACCTATTGGTAAATAGCCAGGTGGTTGACAAACTCGTAACTGCTCTCCGGAAATACATCAGGCAGTTCTTTGGGGAAGATCCGCAGCGTTGCGAAGAATTTGGCCGCATCATTAATGAGAAACAATGGAAAAGGCTGGTGTCGTTGATCGATGATGCTACTGTCCTGCACGGCGGAGGGAACGACATCAATGATCTTTACATCGAGCCAACCCTTCTGACCAATATATTACCTGGAAATAAGGTGATGACAGAAGAGATCTTTGGCCCGGTATTACCTGTTATCCCATACGCGACTACCGCTGAGGCGATGGAGTGGATCAACCGACATCCCAACCCGCTGGCCTTTTATGTTTTTACCTCATCACGAAAAAAGGAAAAGGAGTGGCTGACCAATGTACCCTTTGGTGGTGGATGCGTAAACAATTCCGCGCTGCATCTGACCAACGCAGCATTGCCATTCGGCGGAAGAGGTGCCAGCGGCACCGGCCGTTACCATGGCAAATATTCCTTTGATACCTTCAGCCATTTCAAAGCCATCATGAAATCACCCACCTGGTTTGATCCTGCTCTGAAATACCCGCCCTTGAAAGGTAAGCTTAAACTACTTCGCTGGTTGATACGTTAGTATACATGAATGCACGGCAAACCATATTGAAAACTTTTTACCCCGTTCTCCTCTTCTTCAACAGGCTGACGGGATCAAAACGACAGAAAATGATCAACGAAAAATCAATTACACCTTTGACGCCGGTGTATAACATCCCGATAAAGTTGAATAATGGCAAGCAGTTGACGCTTGCTGAATTCAAAGGCAGGAAGATACTGTTGGTCAACACAGCCAGCAATTGTGGCTACACTGGACAGTACAACGCCTTACAGGAAATATATGAGAGGTACAATGACCGGCTTATCGTAATTGGTTTTCCCGCCAACGATTTTGCAGAGCAGGAAAAAGGCAGTGATGAAGAGATCGGTGAATTTTGCCGTGTCAACTTCGGTGTAACCTTTCCATTGGCCGCAAAATCTACCGTAGTAAAGGGTCCCTCGCAGCATCCCGTATTCCAATGGCTCACGAACCACGCTGCTAACGGATGGAATGATGAGCAGCCGGGATGGAATTTTACAAAATACCTTATCGAGGAGAATGGCAGGCTGGAGGCCAGTTTTGGTCCGGCAATCAGCCCCGACAGTGAAGAGATTCTAAAATATCTCGAAAAATGAGTTGGGTATACCTGATCATTGCGGGATTGTTTGAAGCCGGTTTCGCCGGCTGCCTCGGGAAAGCGAAAGAGCCCGGCTCAAATACGGCGCTTTGGATCGCAGGATTTTTTGTGTGCCTCACTATAAGCATGCTTCTGCTTTACAAGGCTGCGCAGGTGCTCCCGATTGGCACAGCTTATGCCGTCTGGACGGGCATCGGCGCCGTATGCACGGTTATACTCGGAATTGTTATCTTTAAGGAACCCGTGGATTTCTGGCGGATGTTCTTTATCAGTCTGCTGATCATCTCCGTGGTCGGGCTGAAATGGGCCAGTAACTGATCAATCGATCACACCCATTTTTTTCATCAAAAACGAAGCGCTGAGCCGCGTACACACTCCTTCCTTTAGTTTATAATCAAACACCAGCTCATCATTGATGATCTCTGATTCGAAACATTTATTGGAAAGGTAGACCGGGTTGGCACCGGTCAGTTCACCCACTGTAAGATCGTGGGTGGCGATGATGCCTACGGCTTTTGCCGCTATCATCTTGCGGATCAACCCGACCGTGCCATTGTGCTTGTCATTACTGTTGGTGCCCCGAAGTATTTCATCCAGTATCACAAAAATTTGATGTCTTTTTTCAAGCTCATCAATGATGGCATGCAGGCGTTTCAACTCTGCATAGAAAAACGATTCACTGTCCTGCAACGAATCTGAGATGCGCATACTGACATGCACCGTAAAAGGATAAAGGTTGAAATCTTTGGCGCACACAACGCTGCCGGCCCTGGCAAGAACCAGGTTGATACCAAGTGTGCGGAGAAAAGTACTTTTCCCGGACATATTGGAACCAGTCAGGATAATAAATTTATGACCTTCAAAAGAGATACTGTTGTCTACACGCTTCGCCTTTGAGATGAGGGGATGACCCATGTCTGTTGCAATCAACGATGGTGATGGCAATAACTTCGGATAGGAGTACTCCGGGTTGTTCCATGATAAATTCGCGAGGCTGTTCAAGGCTTCCACTTCTCCCAGAATTTCCAGCCAGGGAATCACCTGTGCACCATTTCTTGCTTTCCATTTTTCCAGGGAAAAAAGGATATGAATGTGAAACAGGAACAGTCCGTTAAGGACTAGACTCACTACGAGATTGATCACTGTTTCCAGGTAATTGAAGAGTGAAGCCAGTTTGCCGATGGATGTAGAAGCGGTGATGGCGCCATCTTTCAGGTACTCCTGGTATTTGCGCAACAGGGGAGATTGGAATTCCTGCTCTTCCACCTGGCGAAACTGACCGGAAAATTGCTGGAGGATCCGCGTCACAGATGTTGACACAGACAAATGCGCGGCAATCCTGCGGGCAAACAATGCCACCAGGATAATATTTAAAACAAACAGGTTATAAAAGGCGGATAGCAGGCGATCGTTTTCAGTGAAGATGTAAGTGATGAGGCAGGCAGTGGAAATTAGCGGGAAAAGCAATAGCACATAATAAATGCTTTTACGTTTGAATGCAGCAGGCGAACTCAGCCAGGCTTTGAGTTGCCGCATTTCTTTTTCTCTCGTATCCAGCAAGGCACCATGCGCCTGCAGGTGTTGACGAAAGTCCAGCAGGCTCGCCAGCTCACGAACAGCGACCTGCCTTTCTGGGATAAGCTCAGGGCTGGGTTGCAGCAATGCGTTGGCAAGAGCCTGCTTTCCAAACCCGGTACTGCAGCGGTTCAGGTGAGGATAAAGAGAACCCGGGCCAAACAGGTCAAGGTCATATGAATAAGGATGATGGGGGTCGATGTATTCTTTTCCATCTGCAAACGGCACGCGGTTTTCATCGAGAAATGCGATCTCATCCTGGTTAATAGCCGCGAGTGATCGGTAAAGCGCTACCTCCTGTTGCTTCCTGTCATAAATCCTCAGCAGGATGAAAAATAACGCAGCCGTACCTGCGAGGATGGCATAAAGCCAACCCGGCCCACCTGCAACAAGGCAATAGATGGTGAAAGCAAAAGCCAGGAAGATAAGCAGTCGCAATGCACTTAGCCAGCCAAGCTGATTGCTGAGCGCCGCAGCGCGGGCCTTGTATCTTTCCAGCAACAGAACATACGTATCCCGGGGCGTTGACATGTGTCGTAAATCTTAAGGTTAAACCTGGACAAATCTATCTTCTTCCTCACATGCACCTTCGGACCTGGGTCCAGGATCGGTTTATTGAAAAATGCCTGGTGTTAATTCACCGGGCATTTTTCATGGTAATTGATGAGCTCGATCGGTGTTTTCTCAAAACTGTAGCCAGCATAGGCCACGGAGATCTCATCGAGCACAGCATTGATCTCTTCTTCGGTGTTGAGTGTAACGAGACGGCTGCGGTATTCTTTAATGTTAGGCAGACCTTTCAGGTAGTTTGCATAATGCCGGCGCATCTCGAATATTCCCACGATAGGGCCTTTCCATTCCAGGCTTTTGCGCAAATGTTTGCGGGCAACGTTCACCCGGTCTTCGATGCTGGGTGAGCCAAGGTGTGAACCTGTTTCGAAGAAATGTTTGATCTCATTGAAGATCCAGGGATAGCCAATGGCAGCCCTCCCGATCATGATACCATCAATCCCATAGCGATTTTTATACTCCAGTGCTTTTTCCGGCGAGTCGATATCTCCGTTGCCGAAAATGGGGATCTTGATGCGCGGGTTATTTTTCACTTTGCCGATGAGTGTCCAGTCGGCCTCCCCCTTGTACATCTGCGTACGGGTACGGCCATGGATGGCAAGTGCCTGAATGCCTACATCCTGCAGGCGCTCTGCCACTTCTTCGATGTTCTTTGTATTATCATCCCAGCCAAGGCGGGTCTTGACCGTTACCGGAAGGCTGGTGGCTTTCACAACGGCAGACGTAAGGCGCACCATCAGGTCGATGTCTTTTAATACACCAGCACCTGCACCGCGCAGGGCGACTTTCTTAACCGGACAGCCAAAGTTGATATCAAGAAGATCAGGGTTGGTTACCTCCACGATCTTTGCAGCCATGGCGAGGCTATCCTCATCACCGCCGAAAATCTGGATACCAACCGGTCGTTCATAATCGAAGATGTCCAGCTTTTTCCGGCTTTTGATCGCGTCGCGGATCAGGCCTTCGGAGGAAATAAATTCCGTGTACATCAGATCGGCGCCATTGTCTTTGCAGACGGCGCGGAAAGGAGGATCGCTGACATCCTCCATTGGAGCCAGTAATAACGGGAAACCGGGGAGTGATATATTACCTATCTTGACCATGCTACTGTTTTCAACCGCACGGATAAGTGAATGGCGCCTTAGGTGCCGTCCCTAATCTTCTTATCTTGCAGCCTGCAAATTTACGGCTTAATAGTTAAAATCTATGTACGACAACGATTCCCGGGGCATTTCATACAGCGCGGGCTTTTTCATGCTGATAGCTTTTGTGATCGGTGGCCTGTTCATGGCTGCGATCATTTCCGAGCAGATCTGGATCCGTGCTACCGGCCTGCCGTTCAAGGAGATGGCAAACCAGTTGTCCAATCCGGAGTATAGCAAGTACATGAAGATCATCCAGGCCGTGAACAGCATAGTCGGATTTCTTCTTCCCACCATCGCCACAGCCTTCATGCTTCACCGCCGACCGATGCGGTTGCTGGGGCTGGACCGGGCCCCGGAAATCCGGCAGGCGGGGGTCGCTGTGTTACTGATCGCGGCATCACTGCTCGTGGCAACAGCGTTTTCCTACGTCACCCATCTCATCCCACTTTCAGAATCGCTGAAGGCCAGTTTTGATAAAATGGAAGCTGATTATGCCAACCAGGTGGCAGGTATCATGAACCTGAAGAACAGGACTGATTATCTTATAGCCATTGTACTGATGGCGTTCATCCCGGCTGTATGTGAGGAGGTGCTGTTCAGAGGGGGGCTGCAGAATTACCTGACAAGATCTACCAACCGGCCCTGGCTGGCGATTATTGCTGTGAGTATTCTCTTCAGCATTGCCCATCTGTCGTATTACGGATTTCTTTTCCGTGTTACACTCGGCATTGTGCTTGGCGCGATCTACTATTATTCCGGCAAACTCTGGCTGAGTATCCTGGCCCATTTTGTCAATAATGCGCTGGCGATAACCTTATACTACCTCGCGATCCGCGAAGGAAAACCCATGGCTGAAGCCATGCGCCAGGAAGATACCTTCAGCTTTTGGGGGATACTCGCCCTGCCGGCGCTGATCGCATTGCTAATTGTGTTTCGCCGTATCTCAACCCGCAATACAAGGCTGGCTTAAACTTCTGATATGGCAATGAACTGGCAAACGTTCCGGACACGCGCACTAACTGCGATCATTTTCGCAGTCGTGATGCTCGCCGGTCTGCTAATAAATCACTGGAGTTTTTTTCTGCTGTTTTCAGTCATCCATTTCGGCTGCTGGATAGAATATTTTCGCCTGCTGGAGAGTATCCATGGCGTTTCATTTCACCGGTATGTTCAACTTGGATTTGTTGTAAGCGGTTTTGCTCTCGTATTGTTTGCCACCTCCGGTGTTTATCATATCAACGATTATACACTTCGGGGAAATGCCGCGCTGCCCTGCAGCATCGCCGGTTTTATCCTATTGATTATGGGCTTGTTCCTTTCAAGACGGGTCCAACTGAAGGCATTTGCGGCTGCGATGGCAGGCTGGGTGTATATTTCACTTGCATTTGCCGCATTGATGTACCTGAAGGACGAAGCACTGTTTGCCAGCACTGCCGCCTGGGTGATCCCGGCTTCCATTTTATTACCGCTTGTGGTGATAGGTTGTATGTGGGTCAATGATACTATGGCGTATATCGTCGGTTCATTGATTGGCCGCACACCGCTTTCGCCGATTTCACCAAAAAAAACCTGGGAGGGAACCATCGGCGGAATCATCGCAGCTTCCCTGCTGATGGGCTGGCTGGCCTGGCTGATGGACCGCGATCTGACACGCCATTCAATGATATGGTGGATTGGTCTTTGCGTGGTGGCCACCGTAGCCGGAACGTTCGGCGATCTGCTGGAGTCCAAGCTAAAGCGGATGGCAGGAGTGAAAGACAGTGGTACGCTGATGCCAGGCCATGGAGGCTTCCTGGACCGGTTTGATTCGCTCCTGCTGGCGATTCCGTTTGTTACGGTTTATATCTTGTTTGGCTAGCGCAAACAGGCAAGCAATCCCGAAGGATCGGGACGAGGCTTCGGGAGCCAGGAAAGCAAAGTACGCAAAGCACTCCGCACTCCACACTCCGCACTTCTCTGTATATTTGCCGCTCAATTGGTAAATCATGACCATTCATAAGGAAGGAGCAGCAACTATTGCCTGGAGCGTTATCATACTTGTTGTCATTAACCTGCTCTCTTTTTATTTCCTCAGCTTTGATATTCCCTGGCTGACTGCACTCATAGCCCTTGTCACGGTTGGTCTCGTGATTTTTATCATCTCATTTTTTCGCATACCGCGCAGGGAGCTTACCATAGCTGAAAATGCGATCGTTGCACCTGCTGATGGCACTGTGGTAGCGATCGAGGAAGTGCAGGCCGATGAATATTTTACCGACCGCCGCATACAGGTATCCATATTTATGAGCCCGCTGAATGTGCACGTCAACCGCAACCCGGTGACCGGCGAAGTGGCCTACAGCCAGTATCATAAAGGAAAATACCTGGTGGCATGGCACCCAAAATCATCTACCGAGAATGAACGACATACCGTTGTATACCGCAAGAACGGGAAAGAAGTCCTCACCAAGCAGATTGCTGGTGCGCTGGCAAAGCGGATCGTGAACTACCTGAAGCCTGGCCAGCAGGTGAAACAGACGGAAGAAATGGGCTTCATTAAATTTGGTTCGCGTGTTGATCTGCTTCTTCCACTTGACGCGAAGATAAAGGTGAAGATCGGCGACAAGCCCAAAGGCGGCGTCACTGTTGTGGCCGAATGGTAATTCAGAATATCTCCTTCAACTCTTTCAGGGAATTCACTACGTAGGTGGGTTCCAGATGACAATCGATGCAGGTATGGTTGATGAATACCTGGTCGATCCCCGCATTCATTGCTCCCTGTATATCCACGTCCAGCGTATCGCCCAGCATGATACTCATGGCGGGATTAGCGTTCGCTTTCTGGAATGCGTATTCAAATATCTCTTTGTTCGGTTTCAGGCTGTTTGATCCTTCTGAGGTGATCACCTCACCGAAATAGGAGGCGAGACCGGAATGACGAAGTTTGCTGTGCTGCACTTTTTCAAAGCCGTTTGTGATCAGGTGCAGCTCATATTGCCTGTCACGCAGGTAGTTCAATACCTCGATCGTATCGGGGAAAAGAATCGTACGAGTAGGGAGCAATTCGAGGAAATGATCGCTCAGTTTTCGGGATAATACATCGTCAGCAATTTTGAAATCAAGCAGTGAAAGCCACATTCTCTTCACGCGCAATTCATCCTGTTTGATATAGCCTTTCCTGTATCGCTCCCAAAGCCGTTCATTGTGTGCCAGGTAGTTGGTATAGAATTTTTCAAAATCATCCACGCCACGCTCGCTCAACCGGAGGTCGTGATAAAGTGTAAGCAAGGTAGTCCTGGCATTCGCTTCGAAATCCCACAATGTATGATCAAGATCAAAAAACAGATGCTTATACTTCATTGATGCAAAGTACGAACTACCACCCGAACCGATCGTGCTCAATAGGTTAAAATGTTCGTACTTCGCAGGATAATTGATGCTATGCAAATTATCATTACCGGGGCTACGAAGGGGATAGGAAAATCCATTGCAGAAAGATTTGCAGAAGACAAGCAGGGTCACAGCCTGTATCTGTGTGCCCGATCCGGGGAAGAACTGACAAGGCTCGGGAAAGAACTGCAGGGTCGTTTTCCGCGTACCAATATTTATACAAAACCATGCGACGTCAGCAAACCGGAGGATGTCCTCGCGTTTGCTGAATGGGTGTTGAGTTATACGGACAAACTGGATATCCTTGTGAATAATGCCGGAAGTTTTATCCCCGGCAGTGTACACAATGAGGATGAGGGCGCGTTGGAAAAAATGATAGCGGTTAATCTTTACAGCGCCTATCATCTCACAAGGGCCTTGCTTCCGTCGATGATCGATCGAAAGACCGGTCATATTTTTAATATGTGTTCCATCGCATCACTTAAAGCCTATGATAACGGAGGTGCATACAGCATCAGCAAGTTTGCCCTGTACGGATTCTCAAAAAATCTGCGGGAGGAGTTGAAACCCCATGGCATCAAGGTTACGGCGGTGCTCCCGGGTGCAGCCATGACCGATTCCTGGGCGGGTTTTGATAATAGCGAAAAACGTATCATGGAGGCGGATGACATTGCCAGGATGGTATATGCTGCCGCGCATCTGTCAGCCCAGGCCTGCGTGGAAGAGATCATTCTTCGTCCCCAGCTTGGCGACCTCTGACCATTAATAAGCCTTTACTGCCCCCTGTACATTTAACGCGCGGGATAAGGCGCCGTCCAGTAATTTTAAGGAAGGCATGAGGAAAAGGATCATGATATTATTGTTCTCACTGGCTGCCACCTGCGCAGTGGTTGCACAGGTAAGTTTCCGGACACTGGTGAAGAATGCGCCTGTTCTTGTAGGCGAGGCTTTCCAGGTTCAATATATCATTGAGGGTGGCAGTGTGGATGATGATTTCCAACTGAACGAATCCTCCGATTTCAAATATATAAGCGGACCTAATGTATATATGGGTTCCGTGATTGACGCGCAGGGTATGCGTCACACGAGGAATGTGGTGTACACGATGGCCTCCCGACGTGCCGGCCGTATCGTTCTTCCGTCTGCAGTTGCCCGTGTATCAGGCAAGATGATCCGCAGCGAGTCGGCATTTATTCGAGTCCTGAGCCAGCAGCAGGCCATTCAGCAAGGCTATCTTCAACCACCAGTAGATACGGACAATGAATACTATCTCAAACCCGGTGAAGACCCTATGGCCCGCATCAAGCGGAACCTGTTTGTGAAGGTCTTTGTAGATCGCACTACCTGCTTCGTAGGTCAACCGGTTACGGCTATCTTCAAACTTTATTCACGGCTGGAGTCTAAATCTGACATCGTCAAGAATCCCGGCTTTTATGGTTTTACGGTCCAGGATATGAGCAGCCCCGAGGACCGGTTATCAGGCATCGAAATGATTAACGGAAAAGCCTTCGATGTGCATACGGTCCGCAAGGTTCAACTGTACCCGCTGAGCCCAGGCAAGTTCAACGTGGATGCGATGGACGTGGTGAGTCGCGTGGAATTTACCCGCAGTGCAGTACATCGTAAAACGGAACAACAGATACGAGAAGGCGTACTGCCGCCTGATGCCGTGCCGGGAAGAACGGGTATCGAGATATTTGAGGATAGGATGAGTACCGAACCGGTGGAGATAACCGTCAGGCCATTACCACAGCAGGGGCAACCCGCAAACTTCGATGGCGCTACGGGAAAATTCAATCTCAGCACAAATGTTGAAAAAACAACCCTTGCTCAAAATGAGGAAGGTGTGCTTGTGGTAAGAATAACGGGCAAGGGAAATTTCACCCAACTGGCAGCACCGGTTATCCGCTGGCCAAAAGGTGTGGAAGGCTTCGAACCGGTCACCAGGGATACACTTGATCAGACGATAGCTCCGTTAAAAGGAACGCGCGAATTCAGGTTTCGGTTTGTAAGCGCCTCACCCGGCAAATACACGCTGCCTGCTGTCTCATTTCCCTTCTTCGATCCGGACAGTAATCGGTATAAAACACTTTCCACGGATGCTGTTGAGATAAATGTTACACCAGGAAAGCCGACCATTGCAAAAGCAGAGACAACAGCTTCTGCAAAGCAAGCCGGCCGTACAATGCTATTCGTTTTCCTTGCCATAGGACTTTCTGTAATTGGCATCGTAAGCTGGATCTTCCTGCACCGCAAGCGCGGCAGGCAAAAAGAAACACCGGTGCCGGTGAAAAAAGTACCAGAAATAGATGAATATCTCGCGCCTGCTGAGTTGTTCACGGACCAGGAAGGGCGGGTCTTCTATGCATCATTGCGTAATTGCATCTGGAGCTATTTTTCCGGCGTGTATAATATCTCAGGCAGTACGTTGAATAAGTCGACGTTGCGCCAGATTCTGGCGGATAATCACATACCGGCCGAAAATCAGCGAGAGATCGAATCGATCCTGGATGAATGTGATGAGAAGATATTTACTAATGTGCAGTCGAAGGGTGAGCATCGCTTGCTGTTGGAAAGAGCCAGGTATGCACTGCGTGCCTTACAGACCTAAATAATTTACTGAACTATTCCGCATATTTATACCCCACGCCCCGAACAGAATGAAAATACCGCGGGTTGCGGCTGTCCTCTTCAAAGTATTTCCTGAAGTTGAGAATGAAATTGTCGATCGTACGCGTAGTCGGGTATACATTATAGCCCCATACTGATTGCAGGATCTTCTCACGCGGCACCACTTCATTTTTGTTTTCGATAAGAAGTTTGAGCAGCATGGTTTCTTTCTTGCTCAACTGTATCTTTCCGCTGGAGCGGGTTGTTGCTTCCTGCGCTTTGAAGTCAATAATATTGTCACCGAAAGTATAACTATTGCCCACGGTGGATTTATCCTGGAGCTTTTTATTCTTGTTGATCAGTTTGTGCACACGAAGCAACAGCTCCTCGAGGTTGAAAGGTTTGGTCAGGTAGTCGTCTGCGCCTTTTTTTAGACCGAGCACACGGTCGGCACTGGAGTTCTTCGCGCTCAGGATGAGAATGGGAACTTCATTATTGCTGATGCGGATGGTTTCAGCAACCGAAATGCCATCCATTTCGGGCAGCATCACATCGAGTATAAGCAGATCGAAATATTCATTTTCAACGGCTTTCAGCGCAGCGGCACCGTCAAAGGCCGAGGTTACATCATAGCCCTCCAATTCGAGATTCAGTTTTAGTGCTTCGTGCAGATTCTCTTCATCTTCGACGAGCAGGATGGAGATTTTCTTTTCTTCGCTCATAATCTTGCTTTGATGCTTGGCCTATTTTGAAAAATTGACCACAAAATTACTTCCACGCGGAACATTGTTTGTCACCGTAATGTCCGCATTATGATCTCTGGCAATAACCCTGCAAAGATAAAGCCCTAATCCGGTTCCCTTGGCCGTCCGGGTCGACTCATTGCCGATTCGGTAAAACTTTTGAAAAATCCGTTCCCGCTCTTCCACGGGTATGCCCTCGCCTTCATCGCTGATGCGGAGGGTGATGGCGGATGGGGTTAGGTCCAGTGCCGCAACGATCTTTGAGCCACGCGGTGAATACTTGATCGCGTTTTCCAGCAGGTTATTGATCAGGATCTGCAAGAGCAGCGGATCGCCCTTTACATCAGCATCTTCAGCGATGTGCTCTTCGAATTCACGATCGGTGAACCGGTTCCGCATGTCCTGGATGCAATCCCTCATCAGGTTGGAAAGATCAAGTTCTTCCTTGGAGAATTTATATCCACCACCCTCAAGCTGGGAGGAGATAAGAATATTATTGGTGAGAAAATTCAGGCGCGCAGTCTCCTGCAGGGTCATGTGAAGAAGTTTCCGCTGCTTCTCGGGATCAAGCGTATGTTTCTGGAGTGTTTCCAGGTTCAGCCTTGCCACTGCAATCGGCGTTTTGAGTTCATGGGTTACCGCCATCATGAAGTTCTGTTGCTGCTGCTGCAATCGAAATTGTCGGCGAACTGATCGATAGATGAAGGCGGCGCCGACCAATATCAGGATAAGGAATACACAGCCCTCCCCGAAATATTTGGTCCGGTTAAGGCGATACTCCTTGTCGATGGTGGTTTTCTCTTTGTGATAAAGCGAGGGAGATACCTGGTGATCAATAGTGGCATCGAGCTGGCGCATCTTGAAATCCAGCATCTGATCATTCTGCCGCTCCAGGGAAATAAACCACCAGATCAATGCGGCCACGATATAGGTCAGCAGCATCCAGTAGATGAACGTGGCGCGGGATAATTTTTTCCTGTTGATATCAGGCATGGCTGCCTATTTGATTTTTTCCACCCTTACGCCTGCCTGGAGTACGTGCTTCAGCGGATCTTCACGCATGATCTGCTCCAGGGTGAACTGGTATTTACCACTGCGCAGTTGTAAGGCCTCGCCCAGTTTCACCCGGTGCTCATAGATATCATCCATCCCTTCGCCCAGCCAGCCCTTATCGTTCGTGGCAAGCAACAGATCCTGGCGGAAACGGCGGGCCGTATCCTGCCCGGGCCCCTTGACATAAAGGTTCAGGTAAATATTGTTGAAATTATAAAGGTCCTTATGGCGAATGATAAAATAGACCTGGTAAAGACCGGTGGTGTCGGTTATATCAAATTCGAATTTTGGCCTGAAACTGCTCTTCCATTCATGGTCAGGAATGTTTTGTGTTTTCTCATACAGGTCGATAGTGGTGCATGCATAAAACAAAACAGTGGCGGTGATCGCCAGGAGGAAATGAACGGGCGCTCTTTTCAATGCTCAGATTTTTTACAAAATTAAATGTCCTGCCTTACAATACGTTCAGGACCTGTTCTTTTGCCTTCTCCAGTTCATCTTTCATCATCACCACGCTTTTCTGGATGGTGGCATCGTATGCTTTGGAGCCAGTGGTATTGATCTCCCGGCCGATCTCCTGCAGGACGAAGGATAGCTTTTTCCCTTTTGACTCTTCCGATTCGCTGATCAGGGTTTTGAAGTAATCACAGTGATTCTTCAGCCGCACCTGCTCTTCTGAAATATCTATTTTTTCAATGTAGAAAATCAGTTCCTGCTCCAGGCGGTTGCCATCATAATTTTCCTTGCCTACGTTTTCCTCCAGGAGGCGGGTGATGCCGTCGCGGATTTTTTGTTTGCGCAACGGCTCCAGCCGGATCACTTCCGCCTGTTGTTGTTCGATGTTGGCAATGCGCACAAGAAGATCCTCCTCCAGTGAGCGGCCCTCATTCAGCCGGTGATTGTTCAGGTTGTTCGTTGCCGCCAGGATCACCAGCTCCAGTTCTTTCCATTCAGCATCCGATAACGTTTCACTGCTGGGGGTGATCACCTCCGGAAGTTTTACGAGCGTGCTGAGGATATGGGAGGTATCGAGGCCTAATGCTGCGGAGAGTTCGGCCAGCGGCTGAAAATAAGCCTTGGCCAGGTCGGTATTGATGGTGACAGGCTTGGCGCTGCCGGTTTCTTTCAAGCTGATCATGCAGTCTACACTGCCACGAACCAACTGCTCCGAAAGGAGGCGACGGATATCGAACTCAAAAGGCTTGAGTATGGCGGGCATCTTTAACTGGAGCTCAAATTGTTTTCCGTTCAGCGACTTGATATCAACGAGAAAGGTCTTATCCCCTACATTGCGTTCCGCTCTTCCAAAACCGGTCATGGACTTTAGCATACGATTAATTCATTTAGTTAAAGATAGGCCAGGATGGGATGGAAAGTAGAATTGAAATGCAAAAGGCAAAGTCAAAACTTAAAACTCAAAATGTAAAACTCAAAAGTCAGAATCTTAAAACGCAGCTTGCCGTCCCGATGCAGGAACCAGGAAATGAATTCCTTTTAAGTTTTCAGTTTTGAGTTTTGGATTAATGAGGGAAACTAAAAATCCCTCCGATAAATCGAAGGGATCATTATAATGGATGGGTTAGTAAGTACAGGGAAATAAATTTCCCAACACAATATTAAATATAATTTTCCCTAACCAAAAAAATTTTGCGATAAATTTTATTCACATTTTATCTGTGCTTGTGGATAAGCGACCGTTCATTCAAGCGGTGTTTGCATGCTTAAATTGTAACCCCATGCAATCTCTTGTTTAACCAACATTGCAGATCATATACCTTTGATAAAACATCAAGATGCGATTCGATCAACCTGTTCCTCTTCGTGAGATTGCCAAGCTCATCAATGCAGAGCTTGTTGGTAATACCGATGCGTCGGCCACCGGCATCAATGAGATTCATAAAGTAGAAGAAGGTGATCTTGTGTTTGTCGATCATCCGAAGTATTATGAGAAATGCATTCAGTCTGCCGCCAGTTTTATTATTATCAATAAGGCCACAGAATTCCCGCCCCATAAGGCTTTGCTGATTACGCCCGATCCATTTGAAGCGTACCAGGCGATCGTTGCAAACTTCCGGCCTTTTAGTCCTTCAAAGAAGATGATCAGCGACAGCTCTTCGGTAGGAGAAGGGACTGTTGTTATGCCCAACGCATTTATCGGTAATCATGTATCGATCGGCAGCAACTGTATCATCCAGCCAAATGTTACGATACTTGATCATTGTATCATCGGTAACAATGTGATCATTCAGGCAGGTAGCGTGATCGGCAGCGATGCATTTTACTACAATAAAAAAACCGACCGGCCGGTGCACTACCGTAAGATGTTAAGCGGTGGCCGGGTAGTGATCGAAGATGATGTGGAGATCGGAGCCGGTTGCACCATCGACCGGGGCGTGAGCGGTGATACCGTTCTCGGACAAGGGACCAAACTCGATAACCTGGTACATATCGGTCATGACACTGTGGTCGGAAAGAATTGCCTGTTTGCTGCACAGGTCGGGATCGCCGGCGCCACAACGATCGAAGACAACGTCATACTCTGGGGCCAGGTGGGTGTAAGTAAAACGCTGACCATCGGCGCAGGTGCCGTGGTCAATGCCCAGAGTGGAGTCAAAGATTCTATTGAAGGCAATAAGGCATATTTCGGTTCACCGGTAGAACCCGCTCGCGAAAAGATGAAGGAGTTCGTCTGGATCAAACGTATTCCCGAGTTGTGGGAAAAGGTAATGGGGAAGGAGAGAGGCTGAGCTTGAGGCTGAGGTTAAGGTTGAGGTTGAGGTTGAAACCGCTCTCGCTCTCATTCCCGCTCTCAATAATCATACGGCAACTGATCCGCCAGGTTCTTCCAGCTCCAGTAACCCTGGTTCGTCCAGGCTTTCTGTTCATAGTAAAAGCCGTTTTGCATGATCGCGATGGCATCAGATAGTTCAATGTAGGATATCTGCAACAACACATCTTTCGGTAGTTTGTACTTCTTCAGGTATTCCGGCTCCGGTCTTTTCTTGCTATAGCTCACACTGAATTTGCGGGGAAACCAGATCTCGATCTGTTGCGTGCTGTCCATTGCACCGTAATACGCCGTGTCGTAGACATTCGTTACCGGGATGAATTTTTTATCGTTCTGTTCGTCCAGCAGCCCGATCGACCAGCCATCTTCCACCAGGGTGCTGTCATAGTAACTCCGCATAAACTGGAGCTTGGAACCTTCGTAGGCGTGAGCGCGGTTCCTGGCCCATACACGTTTCAGGCTGTCGTTACCGTCCATCTCTGTAAACAGGGTATACCCCCTGTAGAGATTGATATCTGTGTTATAGAAATATATAAATGAATCGAGCTGGAACCGGATGTTATATCCCAATGCCCTGTTTTCGATCTGCAACGGTTCTTCTGCCAGCACCCGCAGTTTGTTGCTGCGTTTTAAAAAATAAAATTTGAGCACCTCGGGGTTCAGTAGCGTTGTTTGTTGCGCATTGGGTGTGCTGCCGATAAAATGCTCAACGAAGAAGCTGCCGTACTTCTGCCAGCCATCTTTCACTTCGTTGCTTGTTTTCACGATCACCTCGCCGAGGCTTTTCTCTTCTTTCTGCATCTCGATATCGGGGATGAGTGCGTCTGCGTGTGTGATCTGCAACATTCTTGTCTGGAAGCCGGTGTAGCTTACCACCAGGTCATACCCACCCGACTTTAGCTCAAGTGAGAATTCACCTTGCTTATTGGTTACCGTTCCCACCGTGGTGTTCTGGCAATATACGGACGCGCCTGACAAGGGCTCACGCGAAGCGGCGTCGATCACTTTTCCGGCAACTTTATACTGAGCGAAAACGGGCGAGTGGATTATTGTGATGATCACACAAAAGACTGCAAGGAGCTTTGACATAGAATTGAATTAGGCTCAAGATACAATTTGCATGCCGTACCCTGAAGGTAATAACGCGATGAAAACTACGAAAATGCCTATGCAAATGTTAAGGTTGGCGCCTGTCTTCTCCGATGTAGCGCTTGCAGGCGTTGCGGATGGCCTCATCGAGCGGTGTGAAGGAAAATTCGGGTAGCGCAACCAGTAGCTTTCGGTTTGAAAACCTTGTGCGGCTTTGCGATACACGGGCCGACTCTTTCGTCAGCAATGGACGGTTGCCGGTGAAAAGTGATTTTATTTTTTCCATGCGCCATGCCAGACCGAGCAAGGCAGGTGTTGCTGCTTTTGCAGGTTTCTTTTTCTGAAACCCTTCGGCCATGGTATCCATCAGTTGACGGAAAGGCCAGTTGTCGCCATTGACGATATATCGCTCACCGGATATCTCTTTTTTCTCGAGCAGCAGCACGGCCACGCGGGCCACGTCTTCCACTGCTACAAACCCATTCAGGCCGGGGGCATAATAGGGAAACTCATCATATACTTTGCGGAATATGGCTGAGCTGCTGCTATGCCAGTCGCCGTAGCCGAGTATCGTGGAAGGATTCAGGATGACGGCATCCAGGCCTTCACCGATAGCTCGCCATACTTCCAGCTCCGAGCGGTATTTGCTTTTAGCATAGTGCGTATTGAGCTTGTTGTCTTCCCATTTCTTTAGTTCATCTACTTCACTGCCGTCGGCAGTTCTGCCGACGGCTGCTACTGAACTGATGTGAATGAACCTGGCAATATTGTTTTCCAGTGCAAGGTTCACCACGTTGATCGTTCCTTCTACATTGGCTTCGTACATGCGTTCGCGGTCCTTTGCATTGAAGGACACTACCGCGGCACTGTGGATCACCGCATCCACACCTTTCATGTTTTCATCGAGTGAAACCACATCAAGAATATCACCATCCACCCATTCCACGCGTGCCATGATCTCGGGTGAGATGAACTTCGGCAGTTTCGCTGATCGCCGGATAGCACGTACCGGGTAGCCATGCGATATCAGATCAGCAATGATGTAAGCGCCCAGGAACCCCGTTCCCCCGGTCACCAATACCCGGGGTCGTTGTTCCTCATGAGTTGTAATACCAGGTAGCGACATGGTTATTGATCTTGATAATTATAAAAGCCTGCGCCGGATTTTCGGCCGAGTTTTCCTGCCGAAACATTTTCTTCCTGCAGATGGGAAGGCCTGAGCCGGTCGGGGTTACCAAGCTGCTGGTATACTGAGCAACTGACCGCATAGTTGATATCGTTGCCAATAAGATCCATCAGGCGGAATGGCCCCATCCGGAATCCTGTTGCTTCCAGGAGCCCATCGATCTGCTCATACGGCACGCCCTGTTCTGCGAGGCGGAGGGCTTCGATATAAAAAGGTCTTGCCACACGATTGACGATAAATCCCGGTGAATCCTGGCACTGCACAGCGATCTTTCCAAGCCTGGCTGCAAGCGCGGTAGTGATGTCCAGCGTGGCCTGGTCTGTGAGTGGTGTGCGGACAATCTCCACGAGTTTCATCAACGGCGCCGGATTGAAGAAATGCATTCCAATCACACGTGCCGGTTTTTGTACGGCCTTCGCGATCGCTGTTACCGATAACGAGGAGGTGTTGGTGGCAAAAATGCACTCGCTGTGATTGAGTTCGGCGAGTTGATTGAACAGGGCAATCTTTGCTTCGGGCTTTTCGATGATAGCCTCTATAAAAAAATCGGCGAGGCAATTTTGCAGGTTACTGGTGAAGTGAAGCCGGGCCAGTATCCCATCGCGTTCAGCGGGATCAAGTTTGCCTTTGGCTACCAGCTTTTCCAATGTGATGCCTATGTTTTTTTCCGCCGAAGCCAGTACGGAGGTATTGAGGTCGAACAGGATCGTGTAGATGCCTGCCGTTGCAGCAACCTGTGCAATGCCACTGCCCATCGTTCCGGCACCGCAAACGCAAATAGATTGAATGGTCAAGCCGCTTGTTTTATAGGTTATAGAGCACTGGTGAACTGCCGGAGGAACCTCACATCATTTTCACTAAACAATCGGATATCATTGATATCGTATTTTAACAGGGCTGGCCGTTCGATACCCAGTCCGAAAGCGAAGCCGGTATATTTTGTCGGATCGATGCCGCAGTTCTGCAATACGTTGGGGTGTACCATACCGCAGCCAAGAATCTCTACCCATCCGGTTTTCTTGCAGATGTTGCAGCCCTTGCCATCGCAAATGAAACAGCTTACATCCATTTCGGCACTTGGCTCAGTGAAAGGGAAATAGGAGGGCCGGAAGCGGACCTTTACATCCTTGCCATACATCTCCCGCACAAAAAAATAAAGTGTCTGTTTGAGATCGGCGAATGAAACATTTTCATCGATATACAATCCTTCCACCTGGTGGAAGAAGCAATGGCTGCGGGCGCTCACGGTTTCATTCCGGTACACACGGCCGGGCATCAGCATACGGATCGGCAGTTTGCCTTTTTCCATCTCGCGTATCTGCACGCTGCTGGTATGCGTGCGAAGCACCCAGTCGGGGTTTTGCTGGATGTAAAATGTATCCTGCATATCGCGGGCAGGGTGATGGGGACCAAGATTCAGTGCGCCGAAATTATGCCAGTCATCTTCGATCTCCGGGCCTTCGGCGACGGCAAAGCCGAGCCGTTGAAATATTGATACGATGCGGTTGCGCATAAGCGTGATCGGGTGGCGGCTCCCGATGGGAACGGGATCGCCCGGCAACGTAAGGTCGATACCACTTGAGATGGAGCTGGTGGATGCAGTGGCAGTGGCCTGCAATTCCTGGTAGCGGCTTTCGGCAAACAGCTTGAACTCGTTCAACAACTGCCCAAATTCTTTTTTCTTTTCGGCCGGGACAGATTTCATTTCTCCCATAACGGATTTGACAATACCCTTGGTGCCGAGGAAACGAATCCTGAATTCTTCCACCGATTTCTCATCACCTGCTGCGAAAGCGGTGATCTCTGCTTTGTATTTTTCGATCTGTTCGAGCAATTGATCCATAGCCGGCAAAGATAAGAAGAAACACGAGGTCGGTTTCAATACCCCCGGTCGCATGAAAATAACCGCCACAGGCCCTTGCAAAACCTCTTTCAGCCTTAACTTGCAGCAATGTCAGACCACCTCAATATCTCCGATTTTCTTGAGCCGCTCAATGTGGCACAGATATCCAATGATGAAGGCTACAAGGATGGCCAGATCGGGAAAGTGATCGCCGTCTATGAAGACGCATTTCCCGAGCTGGATGATATCCAGGTTGTCTTCGTCGGTTGTGGCGAACAAAGAGGCAGCGGCCGTATCGGTGCAGGGAGCGATTCGCCGGATGTGATTCGCCGGCATTTCTACCGCCTCTTCTACTGGCATACCGATGTCCGCCTGGCGGATGTTGGCAACGTGCGTGCCGGCGCCAGCTTCAGCGACTCCTACGCCGCACTGCGCACCGTAGTGCAGGAGCTCGTCAATGATGGAAAAACCGTTATCATCCTTGGCGGCTCGCATGATCTCACGCTTGCCCAATACCAGGCATACGGCGAGAACAAGCGACTCATTGAGGCGTCCTGCGTGGATGCACTCATCGACCTGAACATCGACTCGCCTTTCCGGCATGAGAACTTCCTCATGGAAATGCTGACTGGTGAGCCAAACTATATCCGGCACTACAATCACATCGGCTTTCAAAGTTACTACGTACACCCGCGGATGCTGGAAACAATGGACAAGCTCAGGTTCGATTGCTTCCGCGTTGGACACGTAAAAGAAAGCATTGACGAGATGGAGCCGGTGATACGCAACAGTAATTTCTTTTCCTTCGATATTGCCGCCATCGCAAAAGCCTATGCACCGGCCAATAAAGTTTCGCCCAATGGGTTTACAGGTGAAGAGGCCTGTGCGCTGATGCGCTACGCTGGGATGAGCGCGACCGTTACAAGTATCGGGGTGTACGGTTATCACACATCAGACGACAGGGATGAGATCACGGCCATGCAGATCGCGCAAATGCTCTGGTACGTGCTGGATGGCCGCAGCCGTGGAAGAAGAGAAGCTGAACTGGATCACCGTGAATCATTCAATGAGTATCATACAGCTTTTGCTGAGGTGGCTACTACATTTCTCCAAAGCAAAAAAACCGGCCGCTGGTGGATGCAGTTGCCGGATAAGAAATATATAGCCTGCAGCTACAAGGACTACCTCCTGGCAAGCAGCAATGAAATACCTGAGCGCTGGCTGCGCGCACAGGAAAGAGGGTAAGAAACGAACATCAAAATATATTATATGGCAGGGAATCCCATCAGGACCGGTATATGTTCCTACGGCATGAGCGGTAAACTATTTCATGCTCCTTTCATCGCCAATCATCCCGGTTATGATCTTACCGCGATCGTGGAGAGACATAAGGATGAGTCGTCGCGGCGCTATCCGGATGCCCGCCGGCACCGATCCTTTGAAAGCCTTATCGCTGATCCTGACATCCAGCTCGTAGTGGTGAATACACCTGTGCAAACACATTTCGATTATGTAAAAGCTGCTTTACTTGCAGGAAAAGATGTAGTGGTAGAAAAGCCATTCACTGTTACTGCTGCAGAAGCTGAAGAACTGGACCAACTGGCAAAAAAAGCCGGCCGCTTCCTGAGTGTTTATCAGAACCGCCGTTACGATGGCGATTTCAGGGAAATAAAAAAAGTACTGGAAGAAGACCTGCTTGGTGAACTGAAAGAAGTGGAGATCCGCTTCGACCGCTACCGCCCGGGCTTTGGCGGCAAGCAGCACAAGGAAGGCGACCTTCCAGGTGCCGGTATTCTGCATGATCTCGGCGCACACATGATCGACCAGGCACTTCAGTTGTTTGGCTGGCCAACAGCCGTGTTTGCGGATGTTCGTACCCTTCGCGGTAATGAAGTACATGCGAACGATTATTTTGAAGTCTTGCTCTATTACCCTGCGCTTCGTGTCCGATTGAAAAGCACGGTGATTGCACGTCAATCTTATCCCGCTTATATCCTTCATGGTATGAAAGGAAGCTTTCTGCAGGAGCGTTCTGACCTGCAGGAGGAGGAACTACTGAAAGAAACAGAACCTTCAATAGAAAGCTGGTGCCCCGCACCGGACAAGCCGGATGGTTTGTTGCATACAGAAGTAGAAGGGCAGGTCATAAAAAAAGACACGAGGTCCACACCTGGTAACTACATGGGTTATTATGATGACGTGTACCATGCACTCTTGGGTCATTCGCCAAACCCTGTTCCCGCCTTGGACGCTGTTAAGTCCATGCGAATCATCGATGCAGCATTCGAAAGCGCCAGCACTGGTTCAGTTATCAATTTAAAGCCACTCTAAATGCCATCGCGCTATTCGCTCGCCCTATACTGTCTCGTGCTCACCGCCGCTCTAAGCGCATGTTCCAGCCAGCGCCGGTTAACCCGGACTGCCCGGAAGATGCTCCTGGCGGATTCAACCCTCGCTACTGCGCATGTGGGCATATCAGTTGTGAATGTGATGTCCGGAAAAAAATTAGTTGCTTACCAGGATGACAAATATTTCGTTCCTGCCAGCAACACCAAGATCATCACCTGCTATGCCGCGATGAAATACCTGGGTGACAGCCTCAAAGGACTCGAATACCAGGTCATCAATGACAGCACCATCCTGATTGCAGGCACCGCTGACCCTACATTCCTGCACCCCGATTTTTCGCGCCAGCCGGCATTTGATCTGTTGAAAAACTACCGACGCCTCGTCATCGGCGATATGCTGTATGATGAATTCCTGGGCAGTGGCTGGGCATGGAGCGATTACACAGCCTACTACATGGCTCAACGCAGTCCGTTGCCCGTGTATGGAAATACCGTCCGCTATACATACCATAATGGTCGTCTTGATATTCGCCCACGTTCTTTCGCTGCCTATACCGATGGTTCAACATTGCCTGGTGCCACCGGTCTGGAGGTAATAAAGCCCTGGGACGAAAACAAATTTACTGTACTCCCGGGCGGCGATAAATCTGCAGAAGTTCCTTTTACACCAATCCCCGGCTTTATTGCTTCATTGCTTGCCGATACGTTGAAAGCCGCCGTATCTGTAGATGCGATGGCAAGACCTTCCGGAAAATTTATTTATTCCCATCCGGTCGATTCACTGTTGCGACCTATGATGTATCGGAGTGATAATTTCTTTGCCGAGCAATCATTGCTCATGGTGAGTAAGGAGTTACTGGGAGAAATGGATGATAACAAGATCATCGCCCGCCTGCTAAACACCGATCTGGCTGACCTGCCACACAAACCGCGCTGGGCAGATGGTTCAGGGCTCAGCCGGTACAATCTTTTCACCCCGCTTGATTTTGTAACCGTCCTGAGAAAGATGAGGGCCGAGATCGGGATGAACCGGATCAGGCAGGTCTTTCCAACCGGTGGTACAGGTACTCTTGGCAGTTATTACCTCGCAGAGCAGGGCCGATTGTATGCCAAGACGGGTACGCTCAGCGGTGTAGTTTGCCTGAGTGGATACCTGGTTACAAAGAAAGGAACACAATTGGCCTTTTCCGCCCTGGTCAATAATCACAACGGCAGCGCAACGGGTGTCCGGAGAGCCGTTGAGAAATTTCTCCATCATATTTCCGAGAAATATTAGGCATACAATGTCGAACCTTATCCCGTGACATCATCACTCTAGCGGCTGAACATCCTTTCCAGTTGCTCCTGCCTGAACTCAAGGTAGACGGGATTGCCATCCGGCGTAGTATTCGGTTGATCGCAGGCAAATAAGTCCTTTAACAGTCCTCGCATTTCACGTTCGGTAAGACGGACACCGGCTTTCACTGCCTGCTGCCTCGCGAGGGAGCGGACGAGTTTTTCGCGGCGTGTAAACCGGAGCTCGCTGCTGAAATGTTTATACTGCTCCAGCAACAGGTCAATTATATTTTTTTCATTTCCGGGCTCAATATCAGCGGGTGTGCCTTGTATGGCAAATGTGTTCTTTCCAAAAGGTTCAACCTGGTAACCAAGCTGGTTCAGATCGGGTCGTAACTCTTCCAGTAGTACTGCGTCAGCCGGGGTCAATTCAAGCGTAGCAGGAAAAAGACTTTGTTGAGACGGTATTGTTTTGCCGTCAGATGCTTTTTCCAGTTGCTCATAAATCACCCGCTCATGTGCGGCCTGTTGATGGATCAACAGGAAACCATTGGGCGAGGGAATGGCTATGTAAGTATTGAGCAACTGGTTCACGTCCACATCGGCTGCAAAAGCAGCGGCCTGGGTGGGCGTCTCTTCCGGTTCTGGTGCTGCTTCCCGGTCGGGGAATTTGGGAGCATCATAAAATTCTTTCCAGTCCTGGGTGCCAGGTTGAGAGGTGCGTTCAATGAAATGCGCCTGGTGTTGTTTGGTAAACCCTTTAAATATTGCACCCGCCGAAGCAGCGGTTTGCCGCTCCTGTGTGAATGGCTGCTGAACCGAAGATAACTGCTGAATGGTAGAATCAAGATCAAAATCAAGGGCAGGTGTAATGCTGAACTGCGCCAATGCATGTTTGATCGCAGCCTGCACAAAGGCATAGACAATCTTTTCATCTTCAAATTTGATCTCCTGTTTGGTGGGGTGGACGTTCACATCCACCTGTGCGGGGTCGAGATCTATGAAAAGCACATACATCGGATAGCTGTCGGCCGGCAGCAGGTCCTGGAACGCGCTCATCACAGCGTGGTTCAGATAAGCGCTTTTGATAAAGCGATTATTGACAAAGAAATATTGATCACCGCGTGTTTTCTTGGCAGTGTCCGGCTTTCCCACAAAGCCATAGATGTTCATGTAATCGGTGTCTTCTTTCACCGTCACCAGCTTCGACTGGTAGCTGTTTCCCAGCAACTGAACGATCCGCTGTTTCAGGCTGCCTGCCTCCAGGTGGAACAATTGCTGGTTATTGCTGGTAATCCGGAAGGTCACCTGGGGAAAGGCCATGGATACGCGGGTAAACTCATCCACGATGTGGCGCATCTCGGCGGCATTACTTTTCAGGAAATTCCGGCGCGCGGGCACATTGAAGAACAGATTTTTCATTGCAATGCTTGTGCCCTTGGGCGCAGCAATCGGCTCCTGGCGGATAACGGAGCTATTCTCCACGAATAGATACACACCTGTTTCATCCTCCGCACGTTTCGTTTTCAGCTCTACCTGGGCCACGGCGGCTATGGAGGCAAGCGCCTCTCCCCGAAATCCCATGGTTTTTATCTGGAACAGGTCATCAATGTGGCGGATCTTGGAGGTGGCATGGCGTTCGAAACACATCCGCGCATCGGTTTCGCTCATACCTGATCCATTGTCGACCACCTGGAGCAGGGATTTCCCCGCATCGGAAAGGATCAACTGAATATCGGTAGCCCCTGCGTCTATGGCGTTTTCAAGCAATTCTTTTACAGCGCTCGCCGGCCGCTGGATCACTTCCCCGGCTGCAATCTGGTTCGCAATATTATCAGGTAACAGAACTATTTTATCAGGCACAACATTTTTTCTCCGGCGTCAAAAATAACATTTTGCTTTTTAAGCATTCCTTGCAGGCTTCCATTTGTGAAAACCGTAATTTTATCGGTCTTACTAAAGCATATTTTACGATGAGATCACTCCGTTTGCTGCCGCTCCTCCTTTTTTGTCTTCCTCTGTCCCTCACCGCTCAGTATAAAAGCAAACTTAGCGCAGATGCCTGGGTTGACAGCGTGTTCAAAACACTCAGTAAAGATGAAAAGATCGCGCAACTGATGGTGATCCGCGCACACTCCAACCTGGGCCCCGATCATATCGCGAAAGTGACCAATGATATCCGGAAATATAATATTGGCGCGCTCTGCTTTTTCCAGGGAGGGCCGGTACGTCAGGCAAACCTTACAAACTTCTACCAGTCGATCGCCCGCACACCTATCATGGTCACTATCGATGGGGAATGGGGCGTGGGTATGCGCCTTGATTCGGTGATCAAATATCCTTATCAGCTCACACTCGGAGCGATGAATGATGAGCAACTGATGTATCGCATGGGCAGAGCTGTGGGCGAACAATGCAAACGATTGGGAATTCACGTCAATTATGCACCTGTAGTGGATGTAAATAATAACCCTGCAAACCCGGTCATCGGGTATCGCTCCTTTGGAGAAAATAAAGAAAAGGTAGCCGCCCTTGGTGTAGCCTACACGAAAGGGATGCAGGATGCGGGCATTATGGCAAGCGCCAAACACTTCCCCGGCCACGGTGATGTGGATGTGGATTCACATTATGACCTTCCCCTCGTAAATAAAACATTGCGACAACTGGACAGCCTGGAGCTCTATCCCTTCCGGGCCCTCATCAAAGCCGGTGTCGGAAGCGTGATGGTAGCGCACCTCGCCATTCCATCCATCGATAACACCCCCAATACCGCTACATCCATATCCAAAAATGCCATCAATGGCCTCCTCCGTGACTCGCTCGGCTACCAGGGCCTCACCTTCACCGATGCGCTGGAAATGAAAGGCGTGGCAAAATATTTTCCCGGCGGCACCATCTCCGTTGCAGCGCTCGTGGCAGGCAATGATATGCTTTGCCTCCCTGCCAGCGTACCCGAAACGATCGATGCTGTAAAAAAAGCCATCAAGGATAAAAAGTTGAAATGGGCAGACATCGACGAAAAAGTCAAAAAGGTTCTGCTGTCAAAATATGAGCTCGGTCTCAATCAAATGTCACCGATCGCGCTCGATAATTTGCTGGACGACCTGAATGCTCCTGCAAATGCTATAAAATATGAGGTAGCTACTAAGGCGATCACCGTTCTACGGGATGGGATGGCCGGACTGCCGCAGGCTGATACAAAGACCGCCTACATCGGCATAGGTCTTACAAAGGAGAACGCATTCGCTACACGATTGAAAGCCGATGTCAATGCAGATAATTTCTATTTCTCTTATAAAGATGGCGCAGCAGAAGCTAATCGTATCACCGAAGCCATCCGGAATGGTGGGTATAAAACAGTGATTGTAGGTGTGCATGATTATAGCCTACGGCCGGCAAACAATTATAACATCAGTGCGGAAGCGCTCCGGCTTTACAAAAGTCTCAAACCTTATCAGCCTACGCTGATGCTCTTCGGCAATGTGCTTGCGCTGTCAGCTTTCTGTGATGCAGAAAGGATCATCGCCTGTTACCAGGACGATGAAATGACACAGCAGGCGGCAGCAGACCTGCTTTCAGGCAAGATTGTATCCATGGGTACCCTGCCTGTTTCTGTATGTGATTTCAAGTTTGGTGACGGCCTTACACATGGCGGCATCAAGCCGGCCAGAGCGGCTGGACCTGCAAAAAATCTGCAGCTTGTGGATAGCATTGCGCTCGAAGGGATCACCAATAAGGCATTTCCAGGCTGTGTGGTACTTGCCGCGCATGACGGAAAGATCGTATATCACAAAGCTTTCGGGAATATGGAATACGACAAAGCATCACCTGTATCCCTTGAAAGTATCTTCGATCTGGCATCTGTCACAAAGATCTCTGCCACCACCATCGCCGTTATGAAGCTCTGGGAAGAAGGCAAGATCGATCTTAAAAAAAAACTGGGTAACTATCTCCCGCAGGTCAGAGGCACAGATAAGGCGAACCTTCAACTGGATGATATTCTTCTTCACCAGGCCGGCCTGGTTTCATTCATTTCATTTTACCGGGAAACAATCGATCCTGCAACCGGCGTTCCCAATCCTGCCGTATACAGCAATGTTAAGAAGCCGGGTTTTGAAACACGTGTTGCGGAAAACCTTTACTTACGTAATGATTGGGAAGATACACTGATGGCCCGCATTCTGAAGAGCCCTCTTGGTCCCAAAGGCAAGTACGTTTACAGCGACAATGATTTTATTTTTCTTGGAAAAATAGTGGAAGAGGTAAGCGGTATGAAACTGAGCGACTACGTACAAAAACATTTTTACAGCAAAATGGGTATGCGAACCACCGGGTATGAACCCAGGAAAAGGTTCAATGCCGATATGATCGTACCGACCGAGGAGGAAAAACATTTTCGCCGCCAGCTCATTCGCGGGGATGTACATGATGAAGGTGCTTCCCTGTTTGGAGGTGTAGCCGGGCATGCAGGTCTCTTCAGTGATGCCTATGACCTGGCCATGCTCTACCAGATGCTGTTGAACGGAGGGGAATTCAATGGCCGTCGCTACCTCGATTCTGCCACTATCAGTTACTTCACCGCATATCACTCGGATATCAGCCGTCGGGGATTGGGGTTTGATAAGCCTGAAAAAGATAATGCAACAAGAAAGGAGCCCTACCCGGCCATGAAAGTATCACCTGCAACTTTTGGCCATACCGGGTTCACAGGTACTTGTGTATGGGCTGATCCCAAAACAAAGATCGTTTACATCTTTCTGTCCAACCGGGTGTATCCCACAAGAGAGAATCCGCGGCTTTCACAACTTAATGTACGTCCGCGGATCCAGGATGCCATTTATTCAGCGCTTTTGCCTTGATTGCCCGCATCGTTCTGATTCGATTGACCACGGTTGGCATTTGGGTTTGGACCACGCCGAAGTTGTGGCCGCCCTTTACCCTGGTTGTCCTGTTTATTCTGGCCGCCTTCATTTGACTGAACGTTGCGGTTGCCGGGTGCAGGTCCGCGTCTTTGTTGTTGTTGCTGAGGGCGGTTCTTATTTTGGTTTTGTTGGTCCGGCCTGTTTCCCTGTTCTCCCTGGTTCGAACGATTGCCCTGGCCACGCGCTTGCTGTCCACCCTGGTTACGTTGTTGCTGCCCTCCCTGCTGACCACCGCGCTGCTGCGGTCTTCCACCACCCTGTTGACCCTGGCCGCTCCGCTGCTGGTGTTGCTGGTGACGACGTTTCTTGTCCGCTTTCTCCAATGACCGCAAGCTTATCTGACCTACCACATCCACAAATTCCGGCTCGATCTCTTTCGGCTTACCCGTGGTCACTTCCACAGCTTCCAGTTCATCCGGAATAACACCCTGGCGGTTCAATGACTTGATCTTCACCACACGTTCAATCGTGAGAGGGTATTGTTTGTTGCTGTCGGGTAAGGTATACCACATCAGGTTTTTGAAGATATCTTTCTTGATCAGGTAGGCATTTCCTTTTGCCACCTGGATCTGGTCGCAATTGTCCGGGAAATGCTGCAGGGCATCCAGGTAAGTGTCCAGTTCGTAGTTGAGGCAACATTTCAACCGGCCGCACTGACCGCTGAGTTTGGTCTGGTTGATGGACAGGTTCTGGTACCGGGCAGCGGCTGTATTCACGGATTTGAAATCTGTTAACCACGTGCTGCAGCAAAGTTCACGGCCACAACTACCTATGCCACCGACTTTGCCGGCTTCCTGGCGCGCACCGATCTGGCGCATTTCCACTTTTACTTTGAACTCGGACGCGTATACCTTGATCAGTTCCCTGAAATCCACCCGTCCATCTGCAATGTAGAAGAAGGTTGCCTTGCGACCGTCTGCCTGCATCTCTACCTGGCTGATCTTCATGTCCAGGCGAAGTTGTTTGGCGATGGCACGACTGCGGATGACCGCTTCCGGTTCCCTCGCCTTGTTCTGCCGCATGATATCAATATCACGCTCGGTAGCGAGTCGCAGGATTTTTTTCATTTCCGGGTTGTCCTCCCGCACATTGCGCTTTTTCATCTGGAGGCGAACGATCTCGCCGGTCAGCGAAACTTCACCCACATCAAAACCGCTCACGCCTTCAACTGCTATCATATCACCTTTTTCATACTGGTGAAGAGCGGGGTTACGGAAAAAATCTTTTCGTGTGCCTTTATTGAAACTTACTTCGACCACCTTGCAACTGCTGTCATAGTCTGCCATCGGCAAATTATGAAGCCAGTCATAGGTATTCATGCGATTGCACCCACCGGTGCTGCAGCCACCGTTGCTCTTACAACCTCCTGGTTTGCCGCCGGTAGCGGTACCACAACTAGTACAACCCATCAGAATTGAATTTCTTTGATGATTAAATCATGGCGAATGCCTCATGATTGGGAATATGCTGAGCTGCAACTTATAAGCTCTACACGGGGCCATTGTAGTATGGCGCATTGACTGCAAGAAAAGAATTGCTTATCTAGACGTAAACAGACAAAACATACTCACAACCCCACAAAAATCATTCGCTCAGGTAATTCGCTTTACACTTTGACCTGCATCCGCAGATCAATCATTTCACCTCAATCAGTCAAAAATACAATTTTGTCCTGAATGATATGGTATAACTTAATGGTGAGGGCATGGAAGAGCATTTTGCCATTGGCGTTCCGTTCTATGTAGTAAGCCGCGTTATCCAGCTCCCCGATAATGGCCTCCTGCTGCTCGATACCCGCAATTTTGTTTAATCGCTGCGCGAAATCCTGGTCTTTGGGGCTCATCTGGACGTTTTCCGCGCCCATCACCCTGAGCCGGATGGCCTGCTCCAGGAGATGATTGAAATATCGGAGGAACTGCTTTTGTTTCTCCCGGCCCTGTTTGCTCATCTCATCCACCCATTTCACCTGGGCGACGGGACCTGTTTTCATGATCGCATTCAGCCAGTCACGCAACAGCGCCTGCCAGTCTTCATCCGCATGCCTGACCAATTGCAGGGCTTCCCGGTAATTGCCCTCGCTGATACCCGCTACGCGGATCGCCGTCTCCGGCTCGGTCTTGTTGCGGGACAAGAGGGCATTCTCGATGTCCCGGTTTTCCAGTACAGGGACCTTTACGAGTTGGCAACGGCTAAGTATGGTGGGTAGGATGAGCGATTCGTTTTCGGCAACAAGCAGGAACAGGGTGTTTGCCGGTGGTTCTTCGATCAGCTTCAGCAGTTTGTTACCCTCCGTACCAAGGTACTCCGGGAGCCACATGATCAACACTTTGTACTCGCTTTCAAAACTTTTCAGATTCAGTTTGCGGATGATCTCATTGCATTCCTGGGCAGTGATGTTCCCCTGTTTGTTTTCGGCGCCTATAAATTGCAGCCAGTCGTATGAGTTTCCGTATGGATATGTATGAATAAATTCTCGCCAATCAAGGATAAATGACGAACTGATTGGTTCGTTCGTTTTTTTGTCTGAAGTACCTGATTTGCTTGTGGGTTCTGACTTCCTCCCTGTAATGACTGGGAACGAGAAATGAATATCCGGATGAATAAGTGCAGCGGCCTTTACACAGGCGGGGCACACACCGCAGCTATCGGTGGCTGCCAACACCTGTCCGGCTGCTTCCGGCACCTCACCAAATAACGAAACGGGTTCAGCGCGAAGTTGGGGGTTCACCCGCTCGCATACCACAAATTGAGCAAACGCCAGCGCCAGCGGTAGCGCACCAGCTCCCTCTTTGCCAAGAAATAGCAGGGCATGCGCCAGGCGGTTATCCTGTAGTAATTCAGGTAATTCTCGCTTTAATTCTTCCTGGCCAATGACATCTTTGAATTGCATCTGCTGCGAAAATAAAGCAATGTGCAGGAATACCTGCGTCGGAAAAACTTAGTTCAGGTATTTCAGAACCTCATCGCTCATAGGCGTGACTTTCGGCGCAAATACCGTCACCAGCTCACCCTTTTCGTTGACGAGGAATTTGGTGAAATTCCAACTGATCGGATCCTTGATTCCTTTTTTACCAGCCTCTTCCACCAGGTATTTGAACAACGGAGACATGTCATCTCCTTTCACAGATACTTTTTCCGCCATGGGAAAACTGACGCCATAATTCTTTTTACAGAATTCAGCGATCTCGGTATTTGAGCCGGGCTCCTGGGAGTTGAAGTTGTTTGCAGGGAACCCAACGATCACGAGCTTACCTGCGTATTTTTTTGAAAGTTGCTCCAACTGCTCGTACTGAGGTGTGAGTCCGCATTTCGAAGCAGTATTCACGATCATGATTTTCTTCCCGCGAAATTTTGAGAAATCGATCTCGCCGCCATCGAGCGCGGCCACTTTAAAGTCATAAATACCTGCGCCGGATAAAGTCACGGACAGCAATAAGGTTATAAGTAATGTTTTCATGTTTGCCAGTTTTTTAAATCGGTACTACTAAAGGTACGCCGATCAGGGGAAATCTTATTGCCGCTCAAAACAACCGAGATCCGGCGACCCGACCGGGCGTGGATTACCGTCTAGGTCAAGATTCAAGGTGGAAGCAACGCCCTGGTCGATCGCCGGGGAGTCCTCTGTCAGGCGGAAATCGTATGGCCCTGTCGAGGCATCAGTGTTGACAAATCCCGGACTGGAGGTATACATGTTCGTAGTAATGACACCTGCAGGAACCGACGACATTTTCCACAACCCGAATTCAAATGTTACATTGAAAAGCGTGTTGCCCGTTTTTCCTATCACTACCTCATCTTCCGGCTGACCGTTCTCGCCCCAGAAGATACAGTTGACGAAGCTGGCGGTCAGTGGTGCGGGACTGTTGTTTTCATCATAATTATAAAGACTGAGTGCCGGGTCTTTGTGTGGAATGAAGTTGTTGCCGATACTTACGAGTGTGCAATGCACAAAGGAGTATTCACCACCGTGCTGCACCACCACATTTTTCCCCGAGTTACTGAACAGGCAATTGCGTGCAGCGATGCTTGAGTTCTGGGCCAGCAATCCCACATCATATGCATTGTCCACATGGCACTCATTCAAAACCAGTTTTGGGTTTGCATTTATTGCGGGGCCGTCGACAACAAGGGCCTGGTAAGCGTTCAGTACGTTGGTGAAGTTCAGCTCATTGTTGCTGCTGGTTGCTGTGAAAAATATACCTGGCCATGATGCGGGATAGTTTTTATAGGGATCATCCAGGCGGTCACCGCGAAACCAGATCCGATCGATGGAATCTTTCTCGCCCATGGTTTTCAACGTACCATCTATCACAATCGGTGCATCGGCATGCAGGTAAATCCTGCAGCCCTTCGCTATGTTCAATTGAGCGCCTTCATTTACGTGCAGATAACCGAGGATGACATAAGGCCGGTTGTTGGTCCAGGTGACCGTGCCTGTGATCTCTTCATCGCGTAGGAAATTTGCATTCTGTCCCCAGGCTTCCAAATCCACCTGTCGCGTGTTGCCATTATATGTTACCTGGATACTATCCTCGATGATGAACGGCAGATCTGCAGCCCCTGGGTCAACATTGACCTGCACAAAAACATAGAGGCTGTCATTTCCTTCGATTACCAGATCACTGAAGTTGGTACCGGGAAGACCGTCCACGTTCATCGAGAACGAAGAGTTTGCACCGCCCATCAGTTGCACACTATTGATCCGGATCTTTTGCTTGTTGTCATTGATGATCTTGAAAGATTTTGTCACAGAACCCGTACCGGTAAAAACGGTATCGTAAGTGAGCTTGTCAGTGGTGATGTTGAGCGTAGCACCGGGAGACGTGTTGAAACTATCTTTCCTGCAGGAAGCAAGTGAAAGGCAGAGCAGGAGGAACACGGACAGTTGTTTCATCCCATCAAAAGTACAGTTTGAAAACTGAATGGAAAAGAGCTGGGTACAGGATAAGGGATGCGGGTGGCGGGATACGAGATGCGGGGTGTTTTAACTTTTGATTTTGCGTGCCGGCTGATGCTGCCTCCCCCTTTTCACATACGTGTCGCATAGCAAAGACAGGCCACCGACAGGGGGATGTTATTGCTTTGGAGAACTGCTGAGCCGCAGGCTTCCAGTGTAGCGCCGGTGGTGATCACATCATCTACAAGGCAAACATGGTGACCCTCGATCAGTTCAGGCCGGATCACCGCAAATTTTCCTTCCATATTCTGCCAGCGTTCCACCCGCCCGCGTTTGGTTTGTGTTTCTGTTCTTGTGCTTCTTATCACTGCATCGGTTATCACAGGTATACGCAACAACTCCGCCATCCCCTGGCATAGGAGCGTTGCCTGGTTATAGCCGCGCTGGCGCTCGCGGGTGGGATGCAAGGGCAATGGGATCAGTGCCGTGGGTAAAAAATTGTTTGATTTCAGCCAATGGTCTGCCATCAGCCGACCCAGGAAAAGACCCAGGTCTTTGTTGCCTTTATATTTCAATTCATGCATGAGGTGCTGCATCACTGATTGCTTGGTAAAGAAATAAGTGGCGGATGCCTGCTCCAGCGGGAGCCTTCCCCAGAATCTTTTCTCCACAGGGTTGCCTGCAATACCTTCAAAATATGTGGCAGGAAGGCTGGCGATGCATCGCGGACAGACAAGGACATCCCTGGCCATCATATCGTTCCCGCAACCGGGGCAGGTATGCGGGTAAAATAAGTGAAGGAGTGATGAGATGAGTTCCTGGCCGGTGATCATATATGGATGACCGGCATTGTATCAGAATAAATACTGATACAACTCTTCCACCCGGCCCATGGTGATTACTTCAATGGCAAATTTTTGTTTCGATAATCCTTTTTGGTTGTACTTCGATACGATAATTTTTTCAAAACCCAGTTTCTCTGCCTCTGCAATGCGTTGCGCGATGCGGTTTACAGCGCGGATCTCGCCGCTGAGACCAACCTCACCGGCGAAGCATATCTGTTGTGGCAGCGCTACGTCTTCATAGGAGGCGAGCAAGGCGGATAGCACCGCCAGATCGATCGACGGGTCTTCCACTTTCAGTCCGCCTGCAATATTTAAAAAAACATCCTTTACGCCAAAGTGAAAACCACCGCGTTTCTCGAGGACAGCCAGCAGCAGTTGCAGGCGTCGGAGGTCAAAGCCGCTGACGGTTCGTTGTGGTGTTCCATAAACGGATTGGGTGACCAGCGCCTGCACTTCTATCAGCAGTGGCCGCATTCCTTCCATCGTTGCAGCGATGGCGATGCCGCTGAGTTGCTCTTCTTTTTGGGTAATGAGTATCTCGCTGGGATTGATGACGCCACGCATGCCGGTGTCCGTCATTTCATAGATGCCCAATTCTGCAGTGCTGCCAAACCGATTCTTCAATGTGCGCAGGATACGATAGGCATAATGGCGGTCACCTTCGAACTGCAGCACGGTGTCTACCATATGTTCAAGAATCTTTGGCCCCGCAATACCACCATCTTTGGTGATATGGCCAATGAGAAAGACGGGTGTATTGGTTTCTTTTGCGAACCGCTGGAATTCAGCGGTACACTCCCTGATCTGCGACACACTTCCGGGGGATGATTCGATAAAAGGCGTCTGCAACGTCTGCACGGAGTCCACGATGACAAGACCCGGCTTCAATTTCCGAATCTCCTGGAAGATGGTTTGCGTCGATGTTTCAGTGAGCAAATAAAAATCGGCGGCATTGAGAGCAGGGTCATTGATGATCCGGTCGGCACGCATTTTTATTTGCTGCTCACTTTCTTCACCACTCACATACAATACGCGTGTGTTCTTTAGCCAAAGCCCGATCTGCAGAAATAAAGTCGATTTTCCGATACCAGGTTCGCCCGCGATCAGGACAAGACTACCGGCAACAATGCCACCGCCGAGCACACGGTTTAGCTCAGGGTCATTGGTGACGAGTCTTCTTTCTTCCGTAGTCCTGATATCATTCAATGCAATTGTCTTGCCCGTTCTTGCTGTATCGTGATAATCCTTCCACCCTTTATCCACTTTGCCGCCATCTTTTTGAGTGAGCTCTTCAACAAAAGTGTTCCATTGCCCACAGGAAGGACATTGTCCATTCCATTTTACACTCTCATAGCCACAACTCTGACAGAAGAAGGCGGTCTTAACTTTACTCATAGCTGGTAAAGTTAAACGAGTTATTTTTTTCTATTGAGTGAATCGAAACATACAGATGTAAATAGGCGAAAGAAGGGAAGAAATGAAGAAATTTCTGTTGCCGAAAGATGGTTCGGGTGAAATGTAAAAGGGGCCAATCTGACGATTGACCCCTTTACTTACTAACCCATTAAATTCTATAGCTAAGTTACAATTCTGGTCAACATTTCAAAATAAAATTTTGATCCTGTGAATAACTTTAGCGGCGGCAACATCGATTTTACAAGAAGCCGGCGGGCAAAAAATAAAATTTGCAAGTCATTAACAATCAATTTTCTACGTAGATTGTTTATCAGGTTATTCGGATTTATCATTGCTCAGGGAAAGTGACAAAACGACTGAAAATGAGTGATTAAACTGAATGGCTGAGAGTTTGATATAAAATACCAAAAGAACTAAAATTTTGTACTTATGACACCATCAATTATGCTCGTTTCACTGCTCTTTGTCGGGATCAGTTTTCTGGTCTCCATGGTCCTCAAGAGCAAGTTTACCAAATACAGCAAAGTGCGGCTGGCAAACGGGCTGTCGGGTAAGGAAATCGCCGAAAAAATGCTTCGGGAGAACGGGATATATGATGTAAAAGTCGTATCTGTTGACGGGTTTTTGTCGGATCACTACAACCCGGCCAACAAAACAGTCAACCTGAGCCCGGAAGTTTATAGCGGTACCAGCGTATCTGCTGCTGCGGTAGCTGCTCATGAATGTGGTCACGCAGTACAACATGCCACTGCTTATCAATGGCTTACGTTAAGAAGTAAGCTGGTTCCGGCTGTTCAGATAAGCTCCAGCATTGTAAATATTGTCCTGCTGATCGGTGTTGTCCTGGCTGCATCCGGCAACACCACGCTGCTGCTCATAGGTATTCTGATGATGGCCATTACCGTGGCATTCACGCTCATCACCCTCCCGGTGGAGTTTGATGCCTCCAAAAGAGCCCTGGCCTGGCTGAGTCATACTAACGCTACCAATAGCCAGGAGTATCCGATGGCGAAGGATGCGTTAAAATGGGCGGCTACTACCTACGTTGTTGCGGCTTTGGCAGCCGTTGTGACATTGCTTCAGTATATTATGATCTTCCTGGGAAGCCGGGATAGAGAGTAAATTTCTCGCAAAGTCGCCAAGAGCCAAAAGGCGCAAAGGGATGCTAATTGAGCTCCTCTTTGCGCCTTTTTCTATTTTGCGTCTTAGCGTGAAATACCTAAAGTTTGATTTCCTCATCATGCTGATCGAAGAACTTATACTCCGTCAGGTGATAGTTCGTGTCAGCTTCTACGCGGGTTTTTTGCCCGAATTTTTTATTCCACTTCGCCATCTTCGTCTTCCATGGCCAGCCCTTGGTGATATAGGCGTGCATGATCGGGTTCACCACGAGTTTTAGATTCCGGTGCTTATGCGTAATGAGGTAGCTTAGATTCTTTTCGATGTCATCCTCCAGCAGGATGGTAGATGCGATCTTACCCGTGCCGTTGCAGCTTGGGCAAACTTCCTGGGTATTAATGTTCATCTCCGGCTTCATCCGTTGCCGGGTGATCTGCATAATGCCAAACTTCGAAATAGGGAGCACGGCATGCTTGGCCCTGTCGGGGCTCATGAATTCTTCCATCTTCTCCACCAGCCGGCGTTTGTTCTCCGGCAGTTTCATGTCGATGAAATCCACAACGATGATGCCACCGAGGTCACGAAGCCGGAGCTGGCGCGCGATCTCTTCTGCCGCCTCGAGGTTTGTTTCCAGGGCGTTTTGCTCCTGGTTATTACTGACGCTTTTGTAACCGCTGTTGACATCGATCACATGCAGGGCTTCTGTGTGTTCGATGATCAGGTAGGCACCGCTGTTCAGGTTCACGGTTTTTCCAAAAGATGATTTCACCTGTTTGGTTATTCCGAATGAATCGAAGATCGGTGAGCCATTCTGGTAATAGGAAACGATATCAGCTTTTTCCGGGGCAATCCGCTGGATGTAATTCTTGGTGTCGGTGAAAATCGTGCGGTCATTCACCACGATCTTATTGAAGTCAGCATTCAGCAGATCACGGAGAATGCTGTTTGTCTTCGTCTGCTCGCTGAGTATCTTGGCGGGAGCAACTGCACCGCGAAGGTTTCGCTGGATGGTCTTCCACATCTCTACCAGGGCACCGAGATCTTCATGCAGTTCGGCCGTATTTTTTCCTTCTGCCGCCGTGCGTACGATGACACCGAAATTTTTCGGCTTGATTGCTTCAACGATTTTCTGGAGCCGTTTTCTTTCTTCCGAGGAATGGATCTTCCTGGATACAGCAACGATGTTGTTGTAGGGAGTGATAACCACAAAACGCCCGGGCAGTGAAAGTTCGCAGCTCAGGCGAGGACCTTTTGCAGCGATGGGTTCTTTCAATATCTGGACGAGGATGTTGGGTTTGCCACCCAATACTTCGTTGATCTTGCCGGTCTTGATGATCTCGGGTTCAAATTCAAATTTTCCAAAATCAAGACCGTTCTCACTTTTATCAGCCATGGACATCGCGGTGAATTTCAGGAGCGAGCGTGCATAGGGGCTGAGGTCGGTGTAGTGAAGGAAGGCGTCCTTTTCAAATCCGACGTCGACAAAAGCGGCATTGAGTCCGGGGATGAGCTTTTTGACTTTTCCGAGATAGAGGTCTCCCACGGCAAAACGTGCATCAGTTTTTTCACTATGCAGTTCCACCAATTTCCTGTCTTCCAGCAAGGCGATCTCTACACCCTGCGGAGCAGCATTGATAATGAGTTCTTTGTTCATTACAGCTTAATAATGATGAATCAACCTGGGTGCTGTAAATACGGGCTGTCGGTAATCGGTACAGGAGGGAGAGAGGAGCAGCAGAGATCGGGGGAGTGCAACCAGTACGACAAACAACCAGTAAAACTGAAGAGAGGCTATTAATTGTAAAAGGAGCCAGGCCAGCAGGTACAGCAGGGTTCATCCCAACCTGTAACTATCAGCCCGGCGTCCTTAGAAATTATTTATTCCTCTTCTTATGACGATTCTTTCTCAGTCTTTTTTTACGCTTGTGCGTCGCAATCTTATGACGCTTTCTTTTCTTACCACAAGGCATACTCAAATAATTTTTTTCTTGTTATAAATAATATGTTCAAAGTCAAGGTTCAGCCTGATGTTATCATCGTTACCGCTACTCCATTGAACCCTTAAACTTACTTTCTCAATTCATTGATGCGCTTTTCAACTTCCGCGCTTACATCCTTCCGCTTGATCAGCGGCAGGCTTTTCTGATACCAGTCTGCTGCATTTTTTTTATCGCCGTTTCGCTCATACACTTCTGCAAGCAGAAGGATGGGGTCAAGGTTATCCGGTTGTATCCGGTGCAGGCTGGTGAGATTGCTGATGGCCTTATCAAACTGGCCGGACATCAGTTGTCCCTTTATCAGGGTCATCCGCGCATAACTATTCGTGCTGTCCTTTTCTATGACTGACCGGATATGGGTCAATCCTTCCATCGGTGCAGGCGAAATATTTCCAAACAGGTAGCTGGCACCGAGCCCAACCCTGGCGGAATCATTTGCGGGATTTATCTTCAAAGAACGCTCAAACAAATCTTTGGCCTGCAGTCCGCACCACCGTCTCATGGCGGCATCGGGTTCCTGTTGCAGGTACTCCAAAAATAAGTGGGCTGCAAAGGTGAGGGTTTTTTCTGAATTTTCCAATCTGGCGGCTTCGGCTTCGTACCAGGCATACGGCGGGAAATAGCGAATACTGTCTCCCCAGAAATGAGATAGCTGATGATAAACCTTGAGTTGCTGATCTTTTACATCTCCCCGGGTAATGGAGTTTTCCAGGAAGCTGAGCCGATTAACCTGCTGAATGCTAAGTTGTTTCTTAGCCTGCAGGAGAATGGAATCGATGGATATGGTGTTGGTGGTTGCATCACCATGATCATGTCCATCATCTGCCGAATGGGTTTCTACAGATAGGGGTTTATTTTTTTGAACTGTTTTTCCAAATATAAAAATTGTACCTATCAGCACACAGCCGATTCCCAGAGTGATCCATTGCGCTTTCTTCACATCAAAACATTTTGGAACGCAAAGGTACCCCGGCTACTGTTAATATGATGATTAAAATTCAGGAACGTGTAAAGACAATCCCGGCAATGAGTTATCTTATGCATCTTCACCAGGACCCTCATCTGGCTTGGGTTCCTTCAGCTTCTTTACTTCGGCAACAAATTCTTTTGCCGGCTTGAAAGCAGGTATGTAATGCTCGGGGATATGGACGGCCACATTCTTTTTGATGTTACGTCCGATCTTCGCCGCGCGTTTTTTTGTTATAAAGCTACCGAAGCCGCGGATATATATATTTTCACCGCCTGCCAGCGTATCTTTAACTTCTTTGAACATTGTTTCCAACGTTACCAGGACATCCACTTTTGGTATTCCTGTTTTTTCAGAGATCTGGTTAACAAGATCGGCTTTTCTCATTTTTGCAGGGATTTAATGGTTTCAGAATGCCAATTTATGACAAAATTTAATGATTGTCAATAGGATAGGAAATTTTTTTTGAAGTGAATATTTGCGGCCTCGCCCGCAAAGCATGATATATGTCAAAGGATCGCGCCCCGATTATTTCTACCTCCGGCCCGGAAAAACAAAATTCCGCCTTTACCACCCGGTTGCTCCACTGGCATCAGCAGGCTAATTCGAGGCAGCTCCCCTGGAAAGGTGAACGGGATCCTTACCGTATCTGGCTGAGCGAAATCATCCTGCAGCAAACCCGTGCTGAGCAAGGACTGGCTTATTATCAACGTTTTATAACGGCCTATCCAACAATAGAGGACCTCGCGGCTGCGCCAGATGATGCCGTATTCAAACTGTGGGAGGGGCTGGGTTATTATTCCCGATGCCGCAACCTGCTTGCTACGGCCAGAGCCATCTGTGCTGAACACGGCGGCAGGTTTCCAGCGGATTACGCTTTGATACTTAGTCTAAAAGGGATAGGCTCGTATACCGCCGCCGCTATCGCTTCGTTCGCTTTCGATCTGCCACATGCCGTACTTGATGGAAACGTGTACCGGGTACTTGCCCGATTTACCGGCTGCGACATACCCATTGACTCCACCGCCGGCAGAAAACATTTTACCGCGCTGGCCAACCAGCTTCTGGACCCAGCCAGCCCTGCTTTATACAACCAGGCGATCATGGATTTCGGAGCAACTGTGTGCAAGCCTCAGCTTCCTGTGTGCAACGAATGCATTCTCAATGACCATTGCCAGGCATACCTCACCAACCGGGTAGATATTTTGCCCGTAAAATCAAAGAAGACCGCTGTTCGTAAAAGATGGTTTACCTATTTCATCTTCCAGTATAAGAATATGGTTGCCCTGTACCAGCGCAGAAGCAATGATATCTGGCAGCAGCTATATGAATTTCCGCAAATTGAAACACATGCAGAACCGGAGATGGAGACCGTGCTGGACACCGCGCGTGAAAGAAAATGGATCGGCTATAACGATGAAGTTCTACAGGTATCAATACCGTTTCGTCAACTGCTGTCGCATCAGCAGATACATGCACGGTTCATACGTATCGAATTGAAACACCAGCCCAGCCTGGGTCTTGGCGAGCTATGGCTGAAAAGTGATGAGCTGGAGCGGTATGCCTTGCCGCGTATCATCAACCGTTTCCTGGATGAGCAGAAATAGCCTGAAAGGTCAATCTATCGTACAGATGTTTCTTACAACCAGGCCACCGCTTCCCGTTACATTCATTGTGATGGTCCTTGTCCTGTTGCCCTGCAGCGTCAGCTCAAGTTTGTTATCCCCTTTCTGCAATGGTATTCTTGTGTAGTATATGCTATGCGGGAGGCTTTGCCAATTACGGGTGTCTGCCTTCTCGGCAGCGAGACTGAACAACTGCATGCCCAATGCTATGGCTTCACGCTGGTTATCTTTTTTCTTCTCTTTTTTCTTTTGCTCTTCCGTTTTGTTCTTGTCATCCTTGCGGTCAGGCGGCCGCGCTGCAGCCTCTGCCAGTTTCCTGATGGCAAGGCGGGTCAGCGTGCCTGATAATTCGCGGAGCATGCGCTCTCTCAGTGTTACGAAGGCAAGTTCATTGATGTTCTCCGCAAGCGCGAATGTAAATGTGGCGCCGTTGGCATTCAGCGTGGCACCTGAATACACCGGAGGCTGCGTTTCATATCGAGGAAGGGCTACCCGGAAACTGCGCAGGTCTTCCAGCTTTGCATTACTGCGATAAGAGCTGCGGTTATCGAACGGTATATTGTAAATACCCCGGCTGTCACGGAAAAAAAGATCATCGCCATCGCCCTTTACCGCTGTAAAAAAAATGTCCTCCTGTGCTTTCACCGGTGCTGCACCGTTTTCCCAGAAAAGGATGAGCTCTCCGCCTTCTGATACTGGGGAAGGAGTATAAACAGTGTTGAATTGTTTTTCATAAAACTCCTTTTCATCGCGGAAGCCATTCGCCTCAGCCAGCCGGAGCAGGTCCTGCTGCAATTGTGCGGGTAGTGCCGTTCCGTATTTCCCTTTATCCGCCAGGTAAGCATTCACCGCATTCCGGTAAGCAATGAAGGCGTTATTGATGTCATTGCTTTTTTCATAAATAATTCCCTGCAGCATCAGTGAGAAGGCATCTTCAGCATATTTATCGCGATTGCCAACCTTATCATCCTGTGCCTGCGTGGTCAGAGTGATGCGACGCGCTTCTACGAGTGCTTCATCGGCAAGACCGAGCCGGAGATAATTGAGGGATTTGTAATAGTGCACCAGGTAGCGCTCGAAGGCCTCCGGTCGGTATTGCTGCATCATTGGATTCAGCAGGGTGCCGGCCGCTACATCACCCACCGAAGTACGAGCGTCTTCCATGCGTGCATCAGCGAGGTTGAAATAGGTATTGCTGCTATCCCATTGCTGTCGCAGGTGGCAAAGCTTACCCTTCTCAAGCAGGTAAAGGGTTTCATTGCGCTTCTTGCGTAGCAGTCTGTTCTTTTCCAGGAGCCGGTCGGCTTTGGAATAGTCTCCCTCCTTCACCTCGCTGTAGTAGGCAGCGGCCTGTTGCTGGTAACTGGCACAGGAATACAACAGGACAGGTAATAAAAAAAGAAAAAGCCGTTGGAACATTTCAGCAGTTTATGGCTGGCGACTAGTTCTTTACTGATTTTGCGATCTTCTTTTCACCGATCCACACCACTTCATTGGTTTCGATGTTGGTCAGCTCGAGGTTCACCTGGTAGTACACCAGTTTCTTTCGTTTGTGTGAATCAACGATTGAGTTGATGCTGCCCTGTAAGATATAATCAGCGCCCTGTTCCATACCGAACTTTTTCATGGAGGCAGTGGTAGAGTTTGTTTGCTGATCCGCTTTTTCCGCGCGAAGTTCTTCTCTTTTTTTGCCACCCTGTACGAGCCGTACTTTCTGCGAAGTCAGAAACGAATTTTCTACATCCTTCACAAAGGTTTCTGCATCGATGTGTTCATGACTTTTGTTGCTCACGAAGCCGGTTATCACTACGGGGCGCTGTCCGTTTTTGCCGGCCATATGATCGGTGAGCCAGTTGGCGCTGAGGATCGTGTTGGTCATATCCTGTGCCACGAGGCGGGAGTCGGTATTGTTCCAGCGGCCGCTGATATCTACCTGTTCGGAAGGGTCTATGCGGCTGACCTTACGGGCACAGCCGGTCATGATGAGGAGAGCTGTCAGGGACAGCAGAAAAGGTATACTTCTTTTCATGTATCTGGGTTTAATGTTTGAGATAGGTTCGATTAACGCCACCAGTAGCCGATACCCCATGGATTTAAGAACAGCGAGCCGTTCCTGTGGGAATATCGCGTGGGATAATAATTGTAATGCCGCCAGCCGTTACGATAGCCGGGGTAGTAATAGTTGTAGCCGAAATCATCCTGGTATTGGTAGCGCCGCAGGCGATATTCCCGCCGTAGCTGCCTGTTTTCAGCGCGCTGGGCCCGGCGGTCTTCCAGCCAGTCGATGGCCTTGTAAGTTTCCTGGCTGGTAGTACCATGCCATTGGTTAAGTGAGTCGGCCAGCTTCATATATTTTGCGCGGCTTACTGCGAAGGATGGATTCTGGCCATCAGCCAGTTCCTGCGCACCTGCCACGTAGTGCAGCAGAATAAATGAGAAGGCGATTGTCAATTTTGGTAGAACTCTTTTCATACTTCAAATTTGATGTGATAAAAATCGTCGGGACTAAAGTACTATCAAAAGCAGTTAACTCACAGTTAAATGTAACAGACCGCCTTCCCGGGGGGATGAACTGGTGCTGGTTACGCGTTAAATTTTAGGATACCGTTAAAAAAAATTAATTTTATTAAGCATCCGTAGTCGGGAGATCATTTATCAGTTAAAATGTTAATCGTATGAGAGGAGTGAATAGGGTAATGCTGATCGGAAACCTGGGTAAGGATCCGGACGTCCAGTTCCTGGAGGGCAATATCGCAGTTGCCAAATTCCCGCTGGCAACAACGGAGACATTCAAGGATCGCTCCGGCAAGCTTGTTTCTCAAACGGAATGGCACACTGTGGTTTTATGGCGGGGCCTGGCCGAGCTTGCTCAAAAATATTTACACAAAAGCAGCCTTGTATACATCGAAGGGCGCCTGCGCACCAGGAGCTGGGAGGATAAGGATGGTCACCGCAAATTCGCCACGGAGGTTGTTGGTGATAACCTGATCATGCTGGATAAACGTATGGATGGAGGCAATGCCCATCCTGAGAGCGGCCTTGAAAACCTCGGCAGTCACGATGTTCCACCCGGAGACCCTTCGGAAAATCTGCCTTTCTGATTATGGTTTTAATAATAACTTTGCCCGCTGACAGCCGTTACTGTCAGGTTCAACAGCTCAATTAAACCAACTCGCATTGGAGACTCATTCGGTCATCGGTTTCATTCTTAATAAGCTTTCGATCTATTTGCTGGTTGCCGACACCCAGTCGATCACCATCCTGACGTTCCTGCTGATCATCATGCTCCTGCTGAGCTTTACCATTTCCGGGGCTGAGGTGGCCATATTTTCACTGAATGAAAAGGATGTAAATACCCTCAAGACCAAACAACATCCCGCAGCGCGGCGGATCGTGAATTTCCTGGAGGAACCAAAGGAAGTGTTTGCCTCGCTGCTCATCGCCAGCATTTTCATTAATATTTCCATCATTGTTGTTGCCAATTTCCTCCTGACCTCCATATTGCCCTATGGCAGCATCCGCCCATTTCAGAACCTCTCGGTCAATTATACCCTGGAGGTTTTGATCCGCGTGGCATCCATTGGTTTTGTGCTGGTCTTCTTTTCTCAGTTTCTTCCCAAGGTCTGGGCCAGCCAGAAGAATTTACAGTTCGCCTATGGCTCCGCATCCGTTGTAGAAGGTGTTCATCTCCTGCTTCGCCGCATCAGTAAATGGTTCGTATCGGTGGCTGATGGTATCGGCAAAACCGCCGGCGCAAACAAAGCCGAAGCCATGAGCCTGCAGGAACTGGATGAGGCAATAGATGTTCAGACGGATGAGGAAGCATCCCAGGAAGAAAAGAACATCATGAAAGGCATCGTAAAGTTTGGTACCATCACGGTGCGGCAGATCATGAGAAGCAGGCTGGAGGTAAACGGGGTGGAACAAAAGGCCAGCTTCAGTGACCTGATCGATAAGGTGAAAGAACTACATTATTCCCGGTTGCCCGTGTATTATGAAAGCATGGACAACGTGATCGGCATCATCAATACGAAAGACCTGGTGCCTTACCTCCATGAAGCGGAAGACTTTGACTGGCACAGCCTCATGCGGCAACCGTACTTTGTGCCCGAGTCAAGACTTATCTCTGATCTCATGCGGGATTTCCAATCCCGGAAGCTGCATTTTGCCGTGGTGGTGGATGAATTTGGTGGCACCAGTGGTATTGTCACCATGGAAGATATCATGGAGGAAGTGATCGGTGATATCAAAGATGAGTTTGATGAAGAAGAAACAAGAGACAAAAAGATCGACGAAAATACTTTCCTGTTTGAAGGCCGCACGATGATACACGACATGTGTAAGATGATGCAACTACCCATAAGCACCTTTGATGCTGTCAGGGGCGAGAGTGAATCAGTGGGCGGACTGGTGCTGGAGCTGGCGGGGGAATTTCCGGCGGTGAACACGGTCATCAATTCAAATGATTTTGATTTTACGGTGATGGAAGCTTCCGCCAACAGGATCGGCCTGGTTAAAGTGACTATTTTAAATAAAAAGCCCTGATGAAATCGCTGTACGTGAAATGGATCCCCATAGCATTGATTGCTGCCCTGCTGGCTGCATCCTGCAACAGTGATTACACCTTCAAGAAAAAAGGGTATTTCCGGATCGATCTGCCTGAAAAGCAGTACCGCGAATTCAATGAAACCGGCTATCCGTACACCTTTCAGTATCCGGCCTACGGGCATATTACGAAGGATACTTCCTTCTTTGGTGACGCGACTGAAAATCCCTGGTGGATCAATATTGACTTCCCGCAGTTTCGGGGTCGTGTTTATATCAGTTATAAGGAAGTGGCCAAAAACAATTTCGATTCCCTGGTAAATGATGGCTATAAAATGGCCTTCAAGCAGCACACCGTCTTGTCAACCGGTATCAATGACAGCGTACTCAGAACACCCAATGGCGTGGAGGGCATTTATTTTGACCTGAAAGGGAATACAGCCACCGCTAACCAGTTTTTTCTGACCGATTCCACCACGCATTTCCTGCGGGGAGCGCTTTATTTTGATGCCACACCCAATGAGGATTCGCTGGGGGTAGTCAATGATTTTTTGAAGAAAGATCTGCAACACCTCATCAACACGCTGCAGTTTCGCAGCCCGGGAAGTAGCAGCGTAAGCTCATCAAAATTATCCCCGCGTCGTTAAGCTCCCTGTTTTTTTGGTAATTTGGCAGCCAACCAGACCTATTGCAAGTATGAGAAAGATTTGTGCTGCGATCATTGCCGTACTGTTATACAGCGCGGTTTCGGGGCAGGAAGCCGCTGCCGTCGACTCGATGAGCTCCGCGCTCCGTGAAAGTAAAACTCCCGGCGACCGTATATTCTGGATGGACCTGCTCTCCCGCACGATGATGAACGTCAACCTTGCACGGGCTGACTCCATCGGTAACGCCATGATCTCGGAGGCAGAGGACTCGAGGGACAGGAAGCTGATGATCTTTGCCTATCGGTCAAATGGCATCCGGTGTTCCTACTATGCCTCCAACATGAACTATACCCGCCGGGCGATCGAATACTTCGAAAAAGCGCTGGCCATTTCCAAACGGAACAGGCTTGAGGAAGAAACTGCAGAGACGCTGCTTGGTCTTGGCTGGGTAAACATGGTTGCGGATAAAAACAAGGCACTGGACTATACCAACCAGGCCGCCGCTATTATATCCACCATAAAGAATGACAGCCTTGCTGCAGCCGTGCAGTTGTTGTATGGTGATGTATATCTTGACAGGAATAATAAAATTCTTTCACTTCGGCATTACCTGAATGCGCTCCGGATAGCCGAGGTGTACAAGGATCCTTCCCTGTTACGAAGCTGCTACCGTGATCTTTCTGCGTTTTATACCAGTATTGGTGATCACGACAAGGCCATCGATTATTTTATCAGCGCAACGGATCAGCTCGAGCACATGAAACATGACCGCAGTGTGCCGTATCAGCGCGTGGTGGGCCTGAATCATCTTGGGAAATTATATGCAGATAAAGGCAATTACGAGAAGGCGCTGGACTACTATAACAGGTCGCTGAAGTTGGCCGACGAGCTGAAATTTGCAACGCTCAAGGTTCCTGCATACACATCCATTCTCAACCAGTACCTGCGGACGGACGAACCCCGAAAGGCATTGGACTATTTCAATTCACCAGCAGGCAGAGCATTGCAGAGTCACCTTATAAATTTTGGCTTTTCCGGCGTCATCGATCAGGCCTATGCCGTTATCTACACGCAGCTTGATAAACTTGATTCGGCAAGGTTCTATTTTGCAAAAGCGGCTCCTTACTTTGATCGGTCTGCCAATCAATACCAGAACATTGGTTATTATGCCCAGTTGGGGGCATTTTATAAAAAAACAAATGAAAATGAGAAAGCGATAGAAATGTTCCTCCGGGTGAAGGAGGTGGCCGATGAACTGGGACAATTGGAAAATGCGGAGCGTGCGGCAAAGCATCTTGACACGTTGTATTCCCGGCTGGGCCAGTTTCAGCAAGCCAGTTTTTACAATGGGGTGTATCACCAGTATAAAGACAGTATAGAAACGCTAAACAGGGAAAAAGAACTGGCGCAGGTGGAGGCCGGCGATGAACAGATAAGGCAAAAAAGACTGGAAGAGGAAAAGCTACTGGCAAAGCGCAAGCGTGACAACATCCAGTACCTCGCCATCACGATCGGCATCGTGGGACTTTTCCTGCTGATGGTCATGCTGGGCATGTTCAAGGTATCGGCAACGACGATCAAGATGGTCGGGTTCTTCTCTTTCCTGATGTTCTTCGAGTTCATTTTCCTGATTTTCAAAAAGAACATTTATTCCCTCACCCAGGGAGAGCCCTGGCGTGATCTGTTGTTCATGATTGCGTTAGCGGCAATATTGCTCCCGCTTCATCATTGGCTGGAGCATAGGGTGATTCACTATCTCACGTCGCATAACCGCCTTACTGAAAGTGGGCGAAGTTTGAAAGAAAAATTGTTTCGCAGGAAGAAAACGACGGTGTCTTGAAGCTGAGGCTGAGGTGAGGTTAAGGTTGAGGTTAAGGTTGAGGTTGTGTGCACTGCGCGAAATTGATGTTTGTAATCATAAGCCGACAAGAGCTTTAGCCCGCCAGTCGGCCAATCTGAATAGCCCGGACTTTAGTCCGTTGACAGAACCTGTCGACCGCCACGCGAGCGGAGATTGTGTGCACTACGCGAAATTGATGATCGTTATAATAAGCCGACAAGGGTTTTAGCCCGCCAGTCGGCCAATCTGAATAGCCCGGACTTTAGTCCGTGGGCAGAGCCTGTCGACCGCCCCGCGGGCTGAGGTTGTGTGCACTATGCGAGATGGATCATTGTTATTGGAACCATACAGGTTTTATCGCGCCGAACCGGGAGCGGCGCCAGTTGATTTTCACATAGCTTGCCCCAACCGTAACCTCAGCCTCAAACTCAACCTAAACCTTACCTTTGCACAAATTATTTCCGTGATCGTTATCGATAATGTGCTGATTAGTGATGATGTGATTCAGGCCAGGTTTGTCTGTGACCTTGGCCGCTGTAAAGGCGGTTGCTGTGAAGAAGGCGATGCGGGTGCGCCGCTCGAAAAAGAGGAGATGGACATCATCCGTGAGAACTTCGACCTGGTGCGGCCCTACCTGCCCGCGGATGCCGTGGCCGAGATCGAAAAGAAAGGATTTTACCAGTATGATGATGAGTTTGGCTGGGTAACCCCGACTTTACCATCTGATAATGAGATCTGCGTCTACGCGTTCCGTGAAAAAAATGGCCTGATAAAATGCGCTTTCGAACAGGCATACTACGACGGCCTGATAGGCTGGAAAAAACCCATTAGCTGTCATCTCTATCCCATCCTGGCCAAAAAAGGCCTGCATGGTGATTATGAGCGCGTGAATTATGAACCTCGCGAACGACTCTGCAGTCCCGCCTGTGCCCTTGGCGAAAAACTGCAAATGCCCGTGTACAAATTCCTGAAGGAACCCCTGATCCGCAAATATGGAGAGCAGTTTTATGAAACGCTCGATGCCATAGCCACCGGTAACTATGAGGCAAACAACTCGTAACTTCCCAAAGTGAAACAAACAGCCAACCTTTTCGACGAAAAAAGTGCGCTCAAGGCCCCGGACAGGGATCACCGGCGTACGATCAATTTCAATATCGGGAAATACAATGCCGTTGTGCCGATGGGCAAGACGCAGTTTGCCGAACTGGATCTTGCCCGCGAGCGCGCGAAGAACCTGAAATGGAAAGCGATCGAATCGCTGGACGCACAACTGGAGAATTTTGAAACACTGATAACCCGTCGTGGGGCCCGCGTGATCTGGGCCGAGACGGGCGAGCAGGCGCTGGAAGAGATCGGGAAGATCTGTAAGGAAAAGAACTGCCGCACGCTGGTGAAAAGCAAAAGCATGGTGACGGAAGAGATTCACCTGAATGCCTACCTTGAAAAAAACGGTATCCAAAGTATCGAAACGGATCTTGGAGAATATATCCAGCAACTGGATGGGGAGCCACCCTATCACATCGTTACGCCCGCCATGCACAAAAGCAAGGAGGATATTGCCAAACTGTTTGCTGAGAAATTAGGCACTGATCCGACGCTTACTCCCGAACAGATGACACTGGTCGCCCGGGATATACTCCGCGAGAAATACCGTGAAGCAGAGGTTGGCGTAACCGGGGCAAATTTTATCATCTCGGACATCGGTGCAGTTGCAGTTACGGAAAATGAAGGCAATGGCCGCCTGAGTTGCTCAATGCCAAAAACGCATATTGTAGTTGTTGGTATTGAAAAAGTAATACCTTCTATGACTGACCTGGCTTTGTTCTGGCCATTACTGTCTACGTTTGGAACAGGGCAGCGCATCACTTCCTATAACACGATCATATGTGGTCCGAGACAGGAAGGCGAGATGGACGGTCCGGAAGAAATGTATGTGATCCTGCTCGACAACGGCCGCACGAAAATTCTGGCGGACGAAAAGCAACGCGAAAGCCTTTACTGTATCCGGTGCGGCGCCTGCCTCAATGCCTGCCCGGTCTATAAAAATATTGGCGGCCATACTTATGGCACTACCTACAGCGGACCAATCGGATCCGTCATCACCCCGAACCTAAAAGAGATGGGTGAATGGAAACATCTTAGCTATGCCTCTTCCCTTTGCGGCAACTGTACGGAGGTATGTGCAGTGAAGATCAACCTGCATGAGCTGTTGCTTGAGAACCGGCGTGAGGCCGTTGAGACCGGCAATAGCGGTTTCGCTGAAAAGATGGCCTGGAAAGCATGGAAGCAGGGAATGCTGAGAAGAAACTGGATGAACATGGCCAATGGCACCGTTAAGAACTGGGTGGTAAATTCATTGGTAAAAGGATGGTCTGAACACCGGGGCAAAATGGAATTCCCGGCAAAGTCATTCAATCAACGCTGGAAAGAGAAACAGAATACCTGATACCATTGCTAGTTTATTCCACCGCCATATCACCCCGCTTGCAATACATCACCAAGCTTGCCGGTGAGGCCATTTGCGGTGATGAATGGAACGTTACCAGTGATCTTGACGAGTACCTGCGTTATCCCGGCCCCCGCATCAACTACAGCACCGCTAGGCAACCGAACGATTTACTATTCATCTATCCGCATGGTTTGCTGCATGAAACCGGCGTGCGAGTGATTGACGCAACTGTTTTTACAACAAACGAATACCCCATACTTTTTCCCACAGATGGCGATCTGCCCTTCGATGTGTTTGCCGCCAGTTTCTGGTTACTCACCCGCTACGAAGAATATCTGCCGCATGAGAAGGACATGTATGGAAGATATGCCCACCAGAACTCCCTTGCCTGGCGGGAGGGGTTTCTTGATAAGCCGGTTGTCAATCGGTGGTTCAATGAACTTGCGTCCGGGCTTGCGCTTCGAATGCCCGGCATCGCGCTGAAGAAGAAAGAATTTACATTTCGGCCAACCTATGATATAGATATCGCATGGAGCTATCTCAATAAAGGCATCATGCGTAACCTGCTGGGGAGTATAAAGGATATAGTGACACTAAAGCCGATACGGCTGGGCATCCGGTGGCGTGTATTGGCATTTGATCTGCCGGATCCATATGATGCCTATGAATGGATGGATCAGTTGCATTCCGAATTGCAGGTTGCGCCCGTCTATTTTTTCCTGGTAGCGCGGGATCGCGGGAAATATGATTACAACATCTCACCGACGAAGCCTGCACTCCGCACGTTGATCAAGGGCCACTCATTGAAATACGAGACAGGCGTTCACCCCTCCTGGAAGTCTGGTGATCAGCCCGGCTATGTCGGTTATGAGAAAAGCCTGATAGAGGCTGTTACGGGGAAGAAAGTGATACATTCACGACAGCATTATATACGGATGGACCTGCCAAAGACATACCGCACGCTGATCGACGCCGGTATACTGCATGATTATTCGATGGGCTATGGCAGCATCAATGGTTTCAGGGCATCCTATAGTTCACCGTATCGGTGGTATGACCTTGACCGGGAAGAAGCCACCAATCTTACTCTTCATCCATTCTGCTATATGGAAGCGAATTCATACTATGAGCAGAAATATACCCCGGACCAGGCATTGACGGAGATGCGCCACTATGCCGCACAACTCCGCGATACCGGCGGTACAATGATCACGATCTGGCACAACCATTTCCTCGGCACGGAACCGGTATTTGCGGAATGGAAAAGAATTTATGAAGTATTCTTACGGGAAATGAGCGGCGGGTGACCTACATGCCTTCCGGTTCGGGTTGCTCAGGCGGCGGCAATGCAGCCTTGAACGCTTTATTTACCAGGTATAAACCTGAAAGAGTAATTGCTCCGCCCACTGCGATAAAAAGGGTGAGGTGCTCATCAAACAATGCCCAACCCATCAAAACAGCCACAACTGGATTGATGTATGCGTAGATCGATGCCTGCTCAGTGGGCAGATGTTGCAGGGCATAGAGATAGGCAATGAAAGCAACGATCGATCCGAAGATCACCAGGTAGGCAATAGCCGCCCAGGATTGCCAGGGAATTTCACTAATCGGAATGGAGTAAGAAGTACCTGTGATGGGCTCGGACACGGATGTAAATGCTGTAAGGACCAGCCCGGCGATCATCATCTGCAGACCCAGGCTGAAATAAGGATTGAAATTGACCGCCTGCTTTTTTGTATACAGTGTGCCGAAGGCCCATGTCAGCGTAGCAAGCAGTGAAAGGAAAATGCCAAACCGAAAATCCGGATTGAAAAAATCCTGGAGGTGCTCATAGAATATCACACATATACCACCGAAGCCGATCAGCAGACCCACGATTGCTTTGGTGGGTATGCGGCTGCCCCTGGAAAACAATCCTATGATCACAAGCCATAACGGAAAGATAGCTCCGATGATAGCCGCCAGGCCGGCGGATATGTTGTATTTCAGTCCAAGCGTACTAAGGCCGTTGCTCATGATGAAGTTTAGAAAACAAAGCACCAGGATCGTGAGCCATTCTTTGCGACGCGGAAGTGTGGCGCGGCGGGCGAGGAAGAAAATTACATAACAACAACCACCCAGGAATTGACGTATCCCTGCCAGTTGCAGTGCGGGCATATGGCGCACCCCCTCTTTGGAGGCGATCCAGGTGGTGCCCCAGAAAAAGCAGACCAATGCAAGCGCGAAGATGGCTTTTGCACGGGCTTCTTTCCGGTGAATCGTCAGCGGGTTGAAAACCGACAACTGCTTCAGCGCATGCCCCGTATGCGTAAGGGTTTTGTATAGATCAAAACGGGCCATTAATGTTTGAAATGACGCATGCCGGTGATGACCATTGCCAGGGAATGTTCTTTGCAATAGTTGATCGAGTCCGCGTCACGGATCGAGCCCCCCGGTTGGATGTATGCGGTCACCCCGGCCTGGTGGCCAAGCTTCACGCAGTCATCGAACGGAAAGAAAGCATCGCTGGCCATTACGGCGCCGGCCAGGTCGAACTTAAATTGACGGGATTTATCTACTGCCTGGCGAAGCGAATCGATGCGGCTGGTTTGTCCGCAACCCTTTCCTATCAGTTGTTTATTTTTTACCAGTGCAATGGCATTTGATTTAAGATGCTTGCAGAGCAGGTTGGCAAACTCCAGGTCTGCTTTTTCTTCCGGCGCGGTTTCCCTTCCTCCGCTTTCTTTCCACTCGGCATAGTTGCCTTCATCTGTACCCTGTACCAGCACTCCGTTCAGCAGGGATTTATACTGGAAGGTTGTCGCCGGCTGTGCTTTGAGCTGAAGGAGGATGCGGTTCTTCTTTGACCGAAGCAGGGTGAGGGCATCGTCGTCAAATGAAGGAGCAATGAGCACTTCAAAGAAGATCTCATTGATGGCCTGTGCAGTTTGCTTGTCGATATTTCCATTTGTTACCAGCACACCACCAAATGCACTCTCGGGATCTCCGGCAAGTGCAGCTTCCCAGCTTGCCGAGGTCGCAGATCGCTGTGCCGCCCCGCATACATTGGTATGCTTGATGATAGCGAACGTGACGTCATGGCCGCTTTTGAACTCCCTGATCAATTGCATGGCAGCGTCCACATCCACGAGGTTGTTGTAAGAGAGTTCTTTCCCGTTCAACTGGGTGAACAGCTTTTCTATTTCTCCATAAAAGGTTCCGGACTGATGCGGGTTCTCACCATAACGCATCGTTTTTGGACCGGGAACAGACTCAACGAAATACAGTGATTCTGTTGAGGAAAAATATTTTGAGATGGCCACATCATAATGCGCCACCGTTTCAAAGGCTTTGGCAGCAAATGATCTTCTTTGTTCAAGTGTGGTAGAGGTCTGTTGATCCCGCAAAAGTGTTTCCAATGCAGTGTAATCTTTTTTGGCCGCTATTACCACCAGGTCCCGGAAGTTCTTTGCTGCTGCGCGGATCATGGACGGGCCGCCGATATCTATTTTTTCAATGATTGCTTTTTCATCATTCGTGCTGGCCACCGTTTCCTCAAAGGGGTATAGGTCCACGATCACAAGATCTATCTCGGGTATGCCATATTGCTGCATCTCGCGAAGGTGCTGCTCATCATCGCGTTTACCCAGTATACCACCAAACACTGTAGGGTGAAGCGTTTTGACCCGTCCGCCAAGGATTGAAGGATAAGTGGTGAGCGACTCCACCGGCGTCACCGGTACAATTAGCTGCTCGATAAATTGCTGGGTGCCGCCCGTAGAGTAAATGGTAACATCATTTTCATGAAGAAGGCGTACGATGTTCTCGAGACCATCTTTGTAAAAGACCGAAATCAGTGCAGACTTGATTTTTTTTTGCATAACTGTACTTTGAGGAATAATAGAGTGGCAGGCAGGGCGCAAAGGTAAGTTTCCGTCAATAGATAGCAAAGGCGCCCTCCTCGGAAATCACATGAACGTCTGTTCCCAGCTCCTTGAAACCGGCAATAAGCCTGGATTTACTGTTGCGACTGATATTTCCCGTTATCACAACTTTTTTCGGCTGATAATGCGTAGCGAGTGCAATGGCCGTTAGTCGCGTAGTGCCTGCAATCAGCAACACATCGGCCTTCACAAACCTGGCGGATAACCGGTCACCATGCACGACCGCAATTGTTTTTTTATTCCAGGATATGTTACAGGTGCGCGTACTCATGGCCTGGGTTGGCTGCTCCTGCAAGCGTGCATGAATGTGATGCGGTTGAAGGTGAAAGTTAAATGCAGAGGCTTCCAACCCTGATTTGTCGCCCAGGTACCGCCACTCCCGCCCGTCTATGAACACGATGGCTGTAGTGCGAGGTATGTTGTAGCAGATCATTACCTGCTGTCGTCGGGCCTGGTAAAAGGAGATCGATCTCAGACTGATGAACAGTAAGCCGGCCCCGAGTGCCAGCCAGAGTCCTGTTTTTTTGCCATGGAGCCAGTACACCACAATGGCAGGTACCAGGACGGCGAGCAGCCAGGCCTGTGCAAGGTTTATGCTGAGTCGAGACCAGGTGGCAAGCGGGATCAGCTCCACCCCGGCGATGTAGTCATTCATTGTGGTGATGAGCCAACTGCATACCTTGCCTGCCATGCGCGCCAGCAAAGGGAAGGGGCTGAGGCAGCAGAGCAACAGCTCGGCAAAAAGAACAAGGCTCGATAGCGGCACCGGGAGGAAATTCGAAACCAGGAATAACAGCGGGAACTGACGGAAGTAGTAAATGGTGAGCGGCACGGTGAATACCTGGGCCGAGATCGTTACCGCATTCATCTGCCATATAAGGTCGAGAAATTTGTTCCGGATGTACCACAAGGCATACACGGGTTTCATAAACAGCATGATGCCGAGTACTGCGGCATAGGATAACTGGAAACCGGCATCCCATAAGCTGTAAGGGTCCACGCAGAGTATGAGGAACGCGGAGGCCGCAAGCGTATTTAATCCGGACGACCGGCGCGAGATAAGCTCGCCCAGCGCGAGACAGGTGAACATGACAGCGGATCTCAGTATGGAAGGCTGAGCCCCGGCCACCAGGCTAAAGATCCATAGGGCAATAATGATGACGATCGCCCGCAAGATCCTACCTGTCGCCGATCTTTTCAGCGGTCTGAGTAATAAAGACATCAACATATATATCAGCCCCAGGTGCAGGCCCGATATGGCGATAATGTGAACAACGCCAGTGATACTGTAAGCACGGACCAGTTCGTCATCGAGATCGTCTTTATATCCGATCAGCAATGCCTCTGCCAGTCCTTGTTCTTTTTTACCTGGAATGTATCGCCGGAGGATATCCAGCACTTCTTTCCGCAGCAAATCCAGCAAATGCCGAATGGAATAGTTGGATGGAGGCTGCAGCAGGGCATACTCACTCGTGGACAAGCGATGAGTAATGCCCTGGAAAAGGGCACGCCTGGAAAAATCAAAGGAATAAGGATTACCGGTGGACTTTAGCGGTGTGGGTGCCTGATGCACTAAAACTTCGCTGCCGACTTGCGGCGGTAGGGTGTTATGTGTTTTGTTGAGATAAGCCAGCAATTTCCCTGAAGCCCTGGACAGGCGGGAATGATTGCCCGCATAGTGCACGGCGATGGTTAGTTTCCAGGCGCGGGCAGTTTCCCTGGGTGGCTCCAGGATCGTTCCCGAGATCCATTGATTTTCGTGCGCACCAAACCGAGCGGTATGGAGCCGTGCATCATTCCATTTGACCAAAATAATCCCGAAGGAGAAAAGAGCAAGGTGGAGAAAGAGGCCAATGTAAACCTGTCCCCGGAACCGGAGTCCTACAGGTAGCAGAAATGCCATGAGCACCAGGAAAATCGCCATTGTCAGCAAAGCGGCGGCGGGCATAGCAGGAAATGAGGTGTACCATCCCATGAGGATGCCGGTAATAAGCGGCGGCAGCAATCGGAAAAATGGAATCTGTTTCCATGGAGGAAGAGGACTAAAGGACATCCGAAAAGATCGGCAGGTTACCTTCCTCCACAAGGAGAATTAACACGGGAGTTACGGTGGTTTTATGATGGGGATGAAACAAAAACAAGCGAAGGGATTTTCGCGGCCGGAAAATTCCATTTTTTTCTCGTAGCCAGGGCCATTTTTATACGGTACGATTTTCCGTTTTTAGACGGTATTTTTGCCGCTATTCTCACGGTTTTTTGATCCTTAATTTCCCCTTATCAACTGGTTTTCTATATCTTATAAATATATTTAATTTATAATTATATGGAAGTCTAAGTTTTATGGCTGGGCTGCCGTGTTTCTTCATAATAGCTTTAGCGGGTAATCAATTATTAGAACTTCTAAAATTCAAGGCTATGGTAGAAATGCAAAAAAAATCCGTTAAAGTTGGCAAGTTTGTCGGCACTGATCATGTAAACAATGCGATCCGCAACTATAAGCAGGAGCGCTGGATTCATAATTCAAAAAGGCTGGGAAAAGAAGATTCTTTGAGTGTCTGGTATAGCGTAGCTGAGTTGGAGGACTACCTGGAGCAGATCAAGGCGCATGGCGCGGATGGCGTCAAGATGTATTTCGGTGCTTACGGACCGGACTATGCTGACCAACCTTTGTATGCGGGCCGCCAAACAGTAGTACTGGTTGCTACCAAGGAGAAGGAAACGCCAAATGGTATCGTCAATAAAGACGTTTATATCAATAAGGGAAAAGAGTCAACGATCCTCGCTTATAACGCCGGACGTCTTTGCCCTCCGATGTGTACAGGTTTTGGTGATGGCATTGATGACATTGGAATTACGATCCTGGACAAAGGAGAGGAAGGAATGGTGTTGATTTAACGATCAAAATCCTCTGAAATATAACCTGAAACCTCCCCTGACCGGGAGGTTTCTTTTTTTTAAACCTAATTTTATATAAACATAACTGTTGTCCTTTCTTCCCCCATATATTTACTTCATGATGGCGAGTTTTCTTGCCAGCCTTATTATCTATTTCCGACCTGTCTGGACCCATCGGTACCTTTTATTTTTTCCGCCATTCCTGCTTGCCACAGTGGTTATCGAAGCCTGGGGGTCCTATCAATACTCTCGCGGGCAGAACAACCTGGCCGTTTATAATTTTTTTACCGTTATTGAGTTCTGTTTTTATCTCTGGGCACTGGCGACTATCATCCATAACAATTTTGCCCGTCGTGTTATCTATATACTCATGGTGGCTTATGCTGTGGCCTCTACGGTCAATATCTTATTCTACCAGGGTTTGCATACCTTCCACACTATTACGTATGCTCTTGGCTGCCTGCTTATCGCCGGTGTTTGTGTGTATTATTTTCTGGAGTTGTTTCGTCTCCCCAAATCGATCGGGCTGATCAATAACCCCGCTTTCTGGATCTGTTCAGGGCTGTTGTTTTATTACTGTTGCGGTTTTCCGTTATTTGCCCTCATTAACCAATGGCAGGAAATTTCCCCTCTTATTGTTGAAAGTTTTGTTTCTATAGTCACTATCCTGAACATCTTTTTGTATTCTTTATTTACGATCGCATTCTTATGCATGATAACCCGGAAATATATATCGTCACGATCATAGGCATTATCCTGGGTGTCTTATTGGTTGGCTTTATTTTCACCATATTGTTTCTCTATCAGCGCCGTCAGCGCAGGCAGGAAACAGAGCTGGAGAGGTTGAAGGATATGCATGAAAAAGAGGTGCTGAGATCTCAACTGGAAATACAGGAGAATACATTCAAGGCCATCGCGCAGGAGTTACATGACAATATTGGCCAGATGCTCTCCGTGGTCAAACTTACATTGTCCATGCTGCCGCTTGATAAGGAGCATCATTCTTATGAGATGGTAAATACCTCCAAGGAAGTGTTGAACAAGGCGATCTACGATCTTTCCAATCTCACCAAAAGCCTCCATACAGACCGGATCGCGGATATAGGTTTAAGCGAATCCATCCGTTTTGAGTTGCTTGCGCTTCGCAATGCCGGCATCCTGGAAGTGGAATATCACCAGGAAGGTGATCCTGTGCACTTTAACGAGCAAACGTCAATCTTCCTGTTTCGTATTTTCCAGGAAGCCCTCAACAATATCCTCAAACATTCCGGTGCCACGGAAGTTATTGTCCATTCCAAATTTTTGTTCGATAATTTTACCCTGGAAATAAAGGATAACGGGAAGGGGTTCATGGTGGATGAGAAGCGGCAGGCAGGCACATCGTACAGCGGGGTCGGACTCAGAAGCATGTTCAACAGGGCAAAATTGCTTGGAGCCGAACTGAATATCACGAGCGCTTCCGGTGATGGCACCACCATTACCATCGAACTTCCCCTGAAAGCGCAGTTATAAACATGGCAAAATCTATCAAGAAGGTCCAGGTCGCCATCGCAGATGATCACAGTCTTTTGCGCAATGCCCTGGCAAACCTGATCAATACTTTCGACGGGTATACCGTCATCATCGAAGCCGATAACGGTCGTGACCTCCGCACCAAGATCCAACAGAATGTTTTACCCGATATTGTATTGCTGGATGTGAACATGCCGGAAATGGATGGATTCGAGACGACGCAATGGATCCATAAAAATTATCCGCAAATCAAGATCCTCGCCCTCTCGATGCTGAGCGACGAACGTACCATTATTAAGATGTTCCGCGTTGGCGCCAGCGGCTACCTTCTGAAAAATACCGATCCCGCAGAGCTTCGCGAGGCGCTGGACTCCGTACTCAATAAAAACGTATATCTCTCGGAATATGTGTCTGGCAAGCTTGTGAGTGGTCTCCACCATGGCGCCGAAGAAGAGGTGACGAAGCCTGTAGTGCTGAATGAAAAGGAAAGAGAATTTTTGCGGTATGCCTGCACCGAACTTTCATACAAGGATATTGCAGAGAAAATGTTCCTCAGCCCCCGCACGATCGACGACTACCGGCAATCGATGTTCAATAAGCTGAAAGTGCATAGCCGCGTGGGGCTGGTGATGTACGCAATACGAAATGGGATCGTGGAGGTTTAAGGTTTCACGCAAAGTCGCAAATGAAATACAAAAGGCGCAAAGAAATTTCTTTGCGCCTTTGCTCACTTTGCGTCTTTGCGGGAAACATTACTTACTTAGGTACATACTCCTGTCCTTATACAACTGACGGAAGTACGGATCCCGCAGATCTTTAATAAATCGTATCGCTTCCCCGGTTGACTTCATCTCCGGCCCGAGTTCCTTATTTACCCCCGGGAATTTATTGAAACTGAACACAGGCTCTTTAATGGCGAAGCCTTTCAATTTTTTCTCAAAAGTGAAATCCTTCAGTTTCTTTGCACCCAGCATGACCTTTGTGGCTACGTTCAGGTAAGGTATGCCATATGCCTTTGCGATGAACGGAGTGGTGCGGGATGCACGTGGGTTTGCCTCGATCACAAACACTTTATCTTCTTTGATCGCAAACTGGATATTGATAAGTCCTTTGATGTTAAGCTTGCGCGCGATCTTTTCTGCATAATGTTCCATCGTGGTAACTACCAGCGGGGTCAGGTTGAAAGCGGGAAGAACCGCATTGCTGTCTCCGCTATGTATACCTGCCGGCTCGATATGCTCCATCACCCCCATTACATGAAAATCTTCTCCATCAAAGATGCCATCTATCTCGGCTTCCTGGCAACGGTCAAGGAAATGATCGATCAGGATCTTATTTCCCGGGATATGTTTTAACAGGCTCACTACAGCATTTTCCACTTCGTCATCATTGATCACGATCCTCATGCGCTGGCCACCCAATACATAGGAGGGCCGCACCAGCACCGGATAGCCCACTTTGTTGGCCACAGCTATCGCTTCGTCCACATCGTATGCCGTACCATAGTCGGGGTAGGGTACATCCAGTTCTTTCAACAGATCGCTGAACCGGCCGCGGTCCTCCGCAATGTCCATGCTGTCATACGATGTGCCAATGATCTTTATTCCTTTCTCGTGGAGTTTTTCGGCAAGTTTCAACGCAGTCTGGCCGCCGAGCTGAACAATAACGCCCTCCGGCTTCTCATGCTCAATGATTTCCCAAAGATGCTCCCAGTAAACCGGTTCGAAGTAGAGTTTATCTGCCATGTCGAAGTCGGTGGAGACGGTTTCCGGGTTACAGTTCACCATGATCGCTTCATAGCCGCTTTCCTTGATGGCCAGCAGGCCGTGTACACAGCAGTAATCGAATTCAATACCCTGCCCGATACGGTTAGGTCCGCTTCCGAGAACGACGATCTTCTTCTTGTCAGACACCTTCGATTCATTGGAAAGGGTGGTGATGCCACCGGATGCTTCGGGCTGTGTCTCGAAGGTGGAGTAGAAATAAGGTGTTTTCGCCTCAAACTCTGCCGAGCAGGTATCCACCATTTTGAATACGCGGGTTATACCTTTTGCTTTTCTTCTTTCGTATACATCTTCCTCGCTGCCGTGCTCCGTGATGCGACTGATCTGTTCGTCGCTGAAGCCGTTTATCTTGGCCTCACGCAGCAGTTCATCCGGCAGGTTATCCAGATCATATTTCGCCAGTTCTTTTTCGATGTTGCAGATCTTCTGAATTTCATAAAGGAACCAGCGGTCGATGCCATTGGTAGCCTTTGAAATGGTGCCAACGGAAATACCCGCCATCAGGGCATCCTTGATACGGAAGATCCGGTCCCATTTAGGTTCTTTGATATACTCCAGCAGTTCATCGGCATGCATCAGGCTTTTACCATAATAGCCGAGTCCTACCGCGTTATTCTCCAGGCTCTGACAGGCTTTTTGAATGGCTTCGGTGAAACTTCTTCCGATCGCCATTACTTCACCAACACTTTTCATCTGGAGGCCGAGCGTATCATTGGCTCCTTTGAATTTATCAAAATTCCAGCGCGGCACTTTTACGATCACGTAGTCGAGCGCCGGCTCGAAATAGGCTGACGTGGTTTTCGTGATTTGGTTTTCGAGTTCGTCGAGGTGGTAACCGATCGCCAGTTTAGCAGCAATCTTTGCGATGGGATAGCCTGTGGCTTTAGACGCAAGCGCAGAAGAGCGGCTTACACGGGGGTTGATCTCGATGGCAATGATCTCTTCGGTATCAGGACTCATCGAAAACTGAACGTTACAACCGCCGGCGAAATTACCGAGGTCGCGCATCATCATGATGGCGGTATTCCGCATCAGTTGCATGCCGGTATCGCTGAGCGTCATGGCTGGTGCCACGGTGATGGAGTCACCGGTATGCACTCCCATCGGATCAAAATTTTCTACAGTACAAATGATACAAACATTGTCTGCAGCATCACGAAGCAATTCAAGCTCAAATTCTTTCCAGCCTAATACCGCTTTTTCCACCAGTACTTCATGAATGGGGGAGGCCTGAAGACCGCGGTTGAGGGCTTCGTCCAGCTCTGATTTATCATGTACAAAACCGCCGCCGGTACCACCGAGGGTGAATGAAGGGCGGATAACAAGGGGGAAGCCGATCTCCTGGGCAAACTCTTTTCCTTCCAGGAAGGAGTTGGCCGTCTTCGCAGGGGCTACAGGCACGCCGAGGCGGATCATCCATTGCCTGAATTTTTCCCGGTCTTCAGCTTTATCAATGGCTTTGATGTCCACACCGATCAGGCGAACGTTATATTTTTCCCAGATGCCAAGATCCTCGGCTTCTTTAGCAAGGTTGAGCGCGGTTTGACCGCCCATTGTCGGCAATACCGCATCGATCTGGTTTTCCTCGAGGATCTGTTCTATGCTTTCAACAGTGAGGGGAAGGAGATAAACCCGTTCTGCCATCATTGGATCGGTCATGATGGTCGCCGGGTTACTGTTGATCAGGTAAACTTTAACTCCTTCTTCATGGAGACTC
>JAEZAM010000116.1 GCA_023430465.1 Bacteroidota bacterium
GCCAGGCTGTTACCCCTTCCCTGCCTGTTTCAACTACCATTCCAACTATGCGTATCGATCCGGATATGAAAATATTCGACGGAGAAATCGGAGAGGACAGCCTGATCAATTGGGTAAACCCACGCCCGCTGGATACAGTTCCGGCATTTGAAGACTATATCCTGCACGGCCGGTTACTGTTCGAGACCAGGTGCCGCACATGCCATAGCATCTTTCGTGATGGCACAGGCCCCGCACTTGCTGGTTTCGAGTCCCGTGGTCCCTGGAGCAACCCTCTGAATGTAAAAGCCTGGCTTAACAACCCTGCCCGCTTTATGGCAGGGAGTAGCTACGCACAAAATTTGAAATCCAGGTATGGCTCAGTTATGGCCGCCTATCCGGCCCTCACCCTGGATGATGTGGCGTTTTTGACAGCCTATATCAATTCCACCAATGCTGCTCCCTCCTATACCGGAGTAAATGACACATCGAAGGCCTCGCCTTGTCTCGACACCTCATACAGCCAGGTTATGGATATGGCCACGGAATATGACACTTCCATTGCGCCATTGGAAGGAATAACTGACACAACCATGCATGAAGATACTGTTGAACTCCGACGGCTGATAGCAGAGTACCGCCGCATGACCCGGCGAGGGTACAGTTTTGAGATCACGGCCAATGGGTGGTACAATGTAGATGCATTTATGGATGATTCCGCCGATGACCTGAAACCAACCAAATTGACTGTTGCCATTAACTCGCCGGAGAAATTTGCCTCGCGGGTATATTTGTTCATACCCAACAGCAAGGTGTTGCAGGAGTTTTACGACAGGGATGGCGATGCATATAGCTTTGGCGATAAACTGCGGTTACCTCATGGCGAACGTGCTGTGGTGTTTGCAACCGGGGATATAGATCACCGGGTTTATTATGGTGTAAAAGAGTTCACAATCGCCGCATCCCATCAGCTAACGCTGGATATGCAGGAAACTACTGCGGAAAAACTACAGAACGTACTGGCGTCAAAAAATATCAACGGAGTGAGCATTACTGCAACAAAACTGGAGCGAAGGATTGATACCCTTCCCTGTTTCGATGGTATTGAATTGTCGCGCACTTTGACGGATTCGTCGGCCAGATGATCACCTGAACAACCCAAACCAGTTATTCAACACAAAGCCCAGCAGGAACACACTGCCGACCATGACGGCGCCCTCATACCAGGTAAAGGCCAGGATGATGGTCAGCAGTCCCAGTCCGCTCAGCACCAAACCGCTTTTGTTGCGGGATCCTTCGTGGTGCCAGGAAATCGGATATTGAATGTCAGCCAGTGGCACCGCCAGCAACCAGAAGATAAATGCAGACGCCAGCATGGGCGGATATTTCGCCACACTGTTTTCCACCTGCCAGTGTAAGACCAGGAACAGAATTCCCACCACCAATGATGCCGTTACCGTCAGTGCCGTCCATTTTTCCGACACCGTCAGCGCGTATTTGCCATCCCGATGAAAATAGAGAAACAGATTGGCAATCGGGTTGATGATCCAGGATAAAACGATAAACACGAGGTATAGCCCGATCAACAATGATGAGAGCAGTATCTGGTCGTTGCGCTCCAGCAACCGGGTTACAACATTTACAAAAACATACAGCAAAATTGGTATCAGCAACATGGCGCGTTTACCTTTATTCTGCACCCAGAAACTATACTGCAGCAGCCATCTATAGGGAGGTATCTTCGATTTCAATGCCTCCTTTAATCCCCGTTGCGCATGTTGCAGATCAGGGGATAATCGCAGGGCCTCTCGAAAATGGCCGGTGGCATCCTTGTGCTTCCCCTTTTCAAGATAGTTCCATCCGACGGATGCATGAGTGTAAGCATTGTCGGGATGCATGGACAATGCTCCTTTCATCGTTTGTTCCGCATCATCGACCCTTCGTAATTTATTCAGCGCTGTAGCCCGCGCATTCAGGCAGGAAACGCTTTCGGGATCAACCGCCAGGCCTGCATCTGCTTTTGCCAGCGCGTCCTCAAACTTCCTTTCCTGCAATGAGATCATGGCCATCAATCCAAATGGTTCAGCAAACCACGGATTCAGGGAAACAGATTTCTGTAAACTTTCGGTTGCGCTGCTCAGCCCTCCTACTCTATAGTACGCATAGCCCAGGAGGTAGTGGTAGTAGGCATTATCCGGCTCCTGGCCGATAGCTGCACTGACTGTGCGCATGCCGTCATGAAACTGACCGAGATGGAACTGGCAGCGGGCATACAACGATAAAGCTTCGGCATCATTTGGATCCATCTCGAGTACACGTCGCAACTCGCGGATCGCATCATTGGCGCGACCCTGGTCAAGCAAAATCTTCGCCCGCTCCACAATCTGGTCAATCTCCATATCTATTTGCCTTTTATCTTGAGATACCGCAGAATATCGTCATACAGACCTGATTCATTGGCGTATAACGCATAGTTGCGTGCGGAAGAAAACCATTCCAGCGTTGTCGGCCGGTGTTGCTTCACCGCCTTGAGGAGATCTTTGGTATCAATGGGCTGAATACTCCCCTTGCTCATTGACTCCATCAGTTTATCCTCCACAGCAATATCCACCACTGCTTTCAGGTCGGCACCTGAATAATCGTTTGCTGCCGCTGCTACCTTCTTTACATCGATCGTAACTGCCGGTTTATCCTTTAGCATGGAAGTTAGCATGTCCTGGCGGGCAGCTTCATCCGGCGGCTCCACAAAGATGATGCGGTCGAAACGGCCTGGCCTTCGAAACGCAGGATCCACGCTCCACGGTGCGTTGGTTGCCGCGAGTATCAATACCCCTTCATTGTTCGAGTTTACTCCATCCATTTCTGCCAGGAACTGATTGATGAGATTGCGTACGGCCGATTGCCGCAGATCATTCCGGCTGGCACCCAGCGCATCTACCTCGTCAAAAAACAGTACGCAGGGTGCGTTCTTCCTGGCCTTCTCAAAGACGGCATGTAAATTCTTTTCACTGTTCCCGACCCACATATCGAAAATATCGTGAAGCCCTATACTTATGAATTTCGCATTTATCTCGCCCGCGGTGGCCCGTGCGATAAATGTTTTCCCGCAACCGGGCGGACCATACATCAGGATACCACCTCCGATCTTTTTTCCAAAAGCCTTATACAGGTCTGGGTTTTTTAGCGGTTCAATGATCTTCATCGATATTTCCTGCTTCACCCTGTCCATTCCACCTACATCACTGAAACCGATCGATGGCTTTTCCATAAAATAATCATCGTCATCGTCTCCGTCCTCCAGTTCATCGAAAAAAGGGTCAGCCGCAGCGGCCGGCATTCGCAGTTGCTTGTCGATCTCCTCATCGCGATAACCGGGATTCAACATCAGCAATTGCTGGTACAACTGTAGTGCTTGTTGCAGTGATCCTTCGTGCACCAGGCATTTAATATATTGAATGGTGTCCGCCGAGGGCAGGTCAGCCTGCAACTGCTCATAAATGATGATTGCAGCGGAATATTTTTGCTGGTGATAAAACGCAGAAGCCAGGCCCAGCCGGGCCTTCACATCGCCATAATTCCGATTCAATACCTCCTGGTATTGGGTAGCCGCATCGGCATACATTTTCTCAGAGAGCATCATGTTCGCCACCTGCATCCTCAATGGAATATTGTCCGGGGAAACCTGCAGCGCATCCAGCAGGCTTTTTATAAGATCATTGTTCATCTCTACTGATTAATAAAGCATACGCACCTTGATGGTTTCCGGTACTTCTTTCAACAACTGAAGGGCCTTGTTCGACAATTGCCGGTCCACATCCAGCACCACGTACCCGATCTCTTCATTCGTTTTCAGGTACTGCCCTACAATATTGATATGGTGACGTGACAGTTGTGTGTTGATCGCGGAAAGCACCCCCGGCACATTGTTGTGGATATGCAGGATCCGGTGCGATTTCTCCTGCGGCGGCAACGCCAGCGCCGGTACGGTATGTGAACCAAAGGTGATCCCTTTTTCCAGGAAGTTGAGCAGTTTCATGCTCACATCTTCACCGATATTTTGCTGTGCCTCTTCCGTTGATCCACCAATATGCGGCGTGAGGATCACGTTGGGAAGATCCTGCAGGGGTGACTGGAATCGATCGCCATTCTTTTCGGGCTCCCATGGGAATACATCGATAGCGGCACCGCCAAGTTGTCCTTCCAGCAGCGATTTTCTCAGTGCGTCCAGGTCCACCACTTCGCCACGGGCATAGTTGATCAGGATAGATCCCTTCTTGAAATATTTGAGGTTGTTTTTATTTATAAGATTCTTCGTCTGTGATGTCTCTGGCACGTGCAAGGTCACTACATCTGCTTTGGACAACACTTCTTTCAGTGTCTTCCCATCAGTTGCATTGCCCAATGGCAGCTTTGTTTCTACATCGTAGAAAAGTACTTTCATACCCAGGCTTTCCGCAAGTACGCTCACCTGCGAACCGATGTTTCCATAGCCAATGATGCCTAGTGTCTTTCCTCTCAGTTCAAAACTTCCTTTCGCATCTTTCATCCAGATACCTTCATGAGCTGCCTTGTTCTTATCCGGTATCCGGCGGATGAGCATGATCGAGAGACCTATAACGAGCTCCGCCACGGAACGCGTGTTGGAGTACGGGGCATTCAGCACGACCACACCATTGCGGGTTGCCGCTGCAAGATCCACCTGGTTTACCCCTATACAAAAGCACCCTATTGCCTGTAGTTTGGTAGCCGCTGCAAGTACCCTCTCGGTGACCTGGGTCTTTGACCGGATACCAAGGATATGTACATCCCTGATCTCGCGGATCAGTTCATCCTCTGTCAATGCTTTGGTGATCTTCTCAACTTTTGTGTACCCCTGTTGCCGGAAATTCTTTACGGCCAGGTCGCTGATATTTTCGAGAAACAGAATTCTAACTTTTTCTTTGGGATAGCTGGTTTTTTCTGCAGTTGCCATGTTGCAAATATAACCCGGCAGTTATTACCACAATTTCACCTGCTGGGGAAAAATTACTACTGGCGTTAATTTTGCACCCGTCTATTTTTGTTTAAATCACGCGTATTGAAAAATCTTGTTGTCCTTTGCTTCCTATCGTTCGTACTGTTTGCTTGTAATACTTCCGGATCGGGTGGCGCAGATACGGGTTCGCTGCAAGCGCTGGCCCTTCCTAAACCAGGTCACATTGCACCTGCGGAGCTGAAAGCGCACCAGGAAAGATTGAGCGGGTTCTTTGATTCCATGTTATTGACAAAAGGCTTTAACGGCTCCATCCTTGTTGCGAAGGACGGAAACATTCTCTATGAAAATTATCATGGTTTCGGCGACCTGCGAGGCAAAGACCCGATCGCTGATACAACGGCCTTTCATATAGCGTCCACCAGCAAGACCTTTACGGGCGTCGCCATTCTGCAGTTGGTGCAGCAGAATAAGTTGTCGCTCGACGATTCGATCCAGCGTTTTTTCCCGTCTCTCCCCTACCCCGGTATCTCTGTCAGAATGTTGCTCAATCACCGCAGTGGGCTGCCGAACTATGTTTATTTTATCCCAAACAGTAAATGGGATAAAAAAGTGATGGTGATGAACGAGGATGTGCTCAATACTTTATACACAGATAAACCTCCCCGCAGCTTCAGCCCGGATATACGGTTCAGCTACAGCAACACCAACTATGTATTGCTGGCCATGATCGCGGAGAAGATCACCGGCATTCCATTCCCTCAGTATATGCAACAGCGGATCTTCGGACCGCTGGGCATGTCGCATACATATGTGTATACGCTGGCGGACAGCGCGCGTGCTCTGCCCTCATTCAACTACAACAATAGCTTTTGGGAAAATGATTTCCTCGAAGGCACCTATGGCGATAAGAATATTTATTCAACTCCCCGAGACCTTTTGAAATGGGACCAGGCGTTGTATTCGGAGGTTCTGGTGAACAAGGCAATGCTTGACTCGGCCTTTAAACCATACAGCCATGAAAGACCATCCATTCATAATTATGGGCTTGGCTTCCGATTGCTCAATTTCCCGACGGGAAAAAATGTCGTCTACCATTTTGGCAGATGGCATGGCTTCAACGCCGCGTTTGCCAGGCTCACAGATGAACGAGTAACCGTTATCATCCTCGGTAACAAATTCAACCGGAATATCTATACGGCTGCGCAACGTGTTTATCCCCTGTTCGGTGATTACACAACCGGCAGCTCGCCTGAAGAAGAGGCCGATGCACCTGCCCCACCCAGGAAGAAAAAACGATAGCAGTTCAGTAACTTCAACAGATGAAAATCCTGACAGCACAGCAAATGCGCGACTGGGACGAGTACACGATCCGTGAAGAACCCGTGTCTTCGCTGGACCTGATGGAGCGTGCTGCAGCTACCTGTGCCAGATGGCTGAAGGATAACGGTCTCCTGCGGAGCGAGATCATCATCGTTTGTGGCAAAGGCAACAATGGTGGTGACGGCCTTGCAATAGCGCGCATGATCACATCTCCCGACACAAACGTAACTGTCTATATACTGGAGTTTGGTCATCTCGGAACAGAAGACTTCCAGGCCAATCTCGCCCGGCTGCACGGTTGTCCGGACGTTGATATAAAATTTGTCCAGGACAACTCGCATTTTCCAAAAATTGCAACCGAACAGGTAGTGATCGATGCCCTTTACGGGTCGGGTCTTAACCGGCCATTAGATGGCCTTTCAGGTGAGCTGGTGCGGCATATCAACCAATCGAAGGCTCTCGTGATATCCATCGACCTGCCCAGCGGGATGGCAGCAGATGGAATCCTCACCGGTGAGGCGATCGAGGCGACACATACGCTGACCTTTCAGACCTGGAAGCCGTCGCTGTTATCCGCTGATAATGGAGCTTATACAGGCAAAGTACATGTACTCGACATAGGATTGCATCCAGGTTTCTGTGATACGCTGCCAGTTACTGACACGGTCATTGACCATAGCCTCGCAGGCCAGGTCTATAGAAAACGAAAACGGTTTGCTCACAAGGGAAGCTTTGGCCATTCTTTGATCGTGGCAGGAAGCTATGGCAAAATGGGAGCCGCGGTATTGGCGGCCAGGAGTTGTCTGCATTCCGGTACGGGACTGTTAAGCGTTCATATTCCTTCGTCGGGTTATGTAATAATGCAGACTGCAGTCCCTGAAGCAATGGTATTAACCGATGAGAACAGCTCCTCTTTCACCAGCGATGTCGCAGATTTATCCAGGTACTCCTGCATCGGCGTGGGGCCCGGGTTGGGTACGGAGAAGATGACAAGGCTTGCCGTTGAAAAACTCATTACTGGATCATCTCGGCCGATGGTCATTGATGCGGATGCATTGAACATACTCGCGGTCATGCCTTCTTTGATGAGTGCGATACCGGCCGGTTCCATTCTTACACCACATCCAAAGGAATTTGAACGGCTGTTTGGAAAAACAGATAATTCAGTGGAGCAGCAGGCACTGGCGCGGGAGAAAGCGCGTGAACTCGGGGTTGTAATTGTATTGAAGGGGCATCACTCGATGATCGCAGTACCGGGTGAGCACAGGAACAGTACAGGTTTTTTCAATGCCACAGGCAACCCGGGGATGGCAACGGGTGGCAGTGGAGATGTGTTAACGGGTATCCTTACCGCCCTCATCTCACAGGGTTATGCCCCTGCTGATGCGGCTATAGTCGGGGTGTACCTGCATGGTCTTGCAGGTGATCTTGCAGCGGAAGCTTTATCGGAAGAGTCGTTGTCAGCCGGCGACATAATCGATTTCATGCCGCCGGCCTTCCAACATCTGCGGAATATTATTTCATGAGCTTATAGGTAAAGCCGAACTGAGGCGTATCGAACAGGTAGCCTGCGGTAAAGGTCATCCGGCGGTCTTCTACATTTTTGTTTTTATGGAGATGAGGGACAAGTATGCCGGACAAAGTACCAACTGCAGTACCCAGCATGATATCTGTCGGGAAATGCTGTCCGCCGCGGTGACGAAACCATGCAGTGGATCCGGTGGCAATGCCTGCCAGTGTGAAAGGTATCCAGCGCAGCCTGGATTCAGGATGGTAGTCGTTCCAGACTTTCGCCACAAAGAACGTGGAGGTGCCGACGAGCGCTACGTGACCGGCGAAGAACGAGTTTTTGGCTCCGCCCCTTCTCCGCTGATCCATGGGCACTTCGGGATTGTAAGCATAGGGCCGGTAGCGGTCAGCAAGGTAGGCCGAACCGGTATATAAGGTACCTGTGATTGCCATCGCCTCCAGGTAAAGCAGGCCGATCTTCAAGGCATCTTTGCGGATCTCTTTGTCGAGCATCAGGATAACCGGCAGGGGCATTGAACCATAGAACAGCATGTCGGCATGGTCATTTGCTTTTTCATGATAAACGCTGGCTCCTTTCCGGTCGATCTTGGGAATATTGTTCTTGTTCAGGCTGAGGATCTTGGCTTCGCTCGACCGCTCCTTGCTGTATATCTGGCTGAAGCCATAAAGTGTCCAGCCCGTGCCGACGGCCGCGATAGGGATGTCCAGGCCGGGCCTGATCTTATACACTTCGCCGGTTGGCGCTGGCTGCTTTGTCCAGTCAGGAGCCGGTGTTGCTGTAATCTGAACGTTGGTGACGACCGTATCGGAGACGGTGACAGAGTCAGTGCCCTGTCCCAGGGCCGCAATATGTGCGCTGATGAGCGCGGCGACAACAAGTAGTTTTTTCATGATGAAGGAAAATACAAGGAATATGCCATCGCCCGGAGCACGATATTGATCCTCAAACAGGTAGGTATTAATACAATAGTTGGGGAACAGCTTCCTCATGTTCACCGGAGGGTGGCGGAAAACTGGTCCAAAGCCTTCACCCTGTGGCTTTAGAATCTATTTTGAAATCTTTGCCTAACCCCTATCTTTGCCGTCCTTTAAATTTTTATCTAGAAGCTACTCTTATGGACAAATTGATCTACTTAGTTCCTGTAATGGGCGTCCTTGGCCTGCTTTACACGCTGGTAAAGTTCAACTGGGTTTCGCGGCAGGATGCCGGTACTCCCCGGATGAAGGAAATCAGCAATTACATTGCTGAGGGTGCCATGGCCTTTCTCAAGGCGGAATGGAAAGTACTTGGCTATTTTGTGGTAATCGTAGGTATTTTGCTGGCTGTGATGGCATCTGCCAATCCACACTCCCACTGGTCTATTGCGATCGCATTCGTGATCGGTGCAGTATTGAGTGCGCTTGCCGGTTACATAGGAATGAAGGCCGCGACCAAAGCCAATGTGCGGACTGCACAGGCTGCCCGTACGAGTCTCAGCAAAGCATTGAATGTATCTTTTACCGGTGGTGCGGTGATGGGTGTCGGCGTGGCCGGCCTCGCCGTACTGGGACTGGGAGGTCTTTATATAGTATTGAAAATGTACTTCGCACCGGATGCAGCGATCGACTCCGATGAAATGATCCGCACCATCGAAGTATTGACCGGCTTCTCCCTGGGAGCAGAATCGATCGCACTTTTTGCCCGTGTTGGTGGTGGTATCTATACCAAGGCAGCCGATGTTGGCGCCGACCTCGTAGGTAAAGTTGAAGCGGGTATTCCTGAAGACGATCCCCGTAACCCCGCCACTATCGCGGACAACGTGGGTGATAACGTTGGTGACGTTGCCGGTATGGGCGCCGATCTGTTCGGCTCTTATGTAGCAACCGTCCTGGCAACGATCGTCCTTGGTCAGCAAACAATTATCCCTGAAGGTTTCTCCGACTCACTCGGTGGCTTCTCTCCCGTTATCCTTCCTATGCTGATCGCGGGTGTGGGTATCCTGTTCTCCATTGTAGGAACACTTTTCGTAAAGATCAGTGACAAAGCAGGCATCAACACCGGTACAGTACAAAAGGCGTTGAACATGGGTAACTGGGGCTCAATGATCCTTACAGCCGCTGCTGCCGCCGGACTGGTATACTGGTTACTGCCCGAGCAAATGGTATTGCGCGGAGTACCCTTTACCAAATGGGGTGTGCTTGGTGCCATTGGTGTTGGCCTTGTGGTGGGAGCATTGATGAGTATCATTACAGAATATTATACAGCCATGGGTAAGCGCCCTGTGCTGAGCATTATCCGTCAGTCTTCAACTGGTCATGCAACAAATGTGATCGGTGGTCTGGCGATTGGTATGGAATCGACATTCTTTCCTATTCTTGTACTTGCAGGTGGTATCTGGGGGTCTTATGAGTTTGCCGGATTATATGGTGTGGCGATCGCTGCTGCAGGTATGATGGCCACCACGGCCATGCAACTGGCCATAGATGCCTTTGGACCAATCGCAGATAATGCGGGCGGTATTGCAGAAATGAGCGAACTGCCTGCAGATGTACGCGAAAAGACAGACGTGCTGGATGCTGTCGGAAATACTACTGCCGCATCAGGTAAAGGATTCGCCATTGCTTCTGCAGCCCTGACTGCGCTGGCACTTTTCGCAGCGTTCGTAGGTGTAGCTGGTATTAGTGGTATCGATATCTATAAAGCAAATGTCCTCGCCTGCCTGTTTGTAGGTGCAATGATACCGTTCATTTTCTCTTCCCTTGCGATCCGCGCGGTAGGTGAAGCTGCGATGGCAATGGTGGAAGAAGTAAGACGGCAATTCCGGACAATTCCTGGTATCATGGAAGGAACCGGCAAACCTGAATATGATAAATGTGTGGCGATCTCCACCCAGGCTTCCATCAAAAAAATGATGTTGCCCGGAGCGATCGCAATCATCTCTCCATTGATCATTGGTTTTATGCCCGGCCTTGGTGCTGAAGCACTGGGCGGATTCCTGGCAGGTGCTACCGTTAGTGGTGTCCTGATGGGTATGTTCCAGAACAATGCCGGCGGTGCATGGGACAATGCAAAGAAATCATTTGAGAAAGGCGTTGAGATCAACGGTGAAATGTATTATAAGAAGTCAGAACCGCATAAAGCATCTGTTACAGGAGATACCGTCGGTGATCCATTCAAGGATACTTCCGGTCCGTCAATGAACATCCTCATCAAGTTGATGTCGATCGTTTCACTTGTGATTGCTCCTTCTCTCGCCCAGATCAGCGAAGGTGATGCAGTGAAAACGCACACGCCCGCCCCTAAGCAGGAGCAGGTGATGATCAAGAAACCGGTGGCAGATGTAACGACTGCCAGTTATCAATAAAAGCTTAATCAGAACCATTAGTAAAGTCCTGCTGTTTCTACAGCGGGACTTTTTTTTGCGGCTGTTTCACGCAAAGGCGCGCAGGCCAGGCATCCAGCATCCAGCCATCCGCATCCCGATTTCAGGGCCCTTCGATACGCCCATTCACTGCGCTCCTGCGCTACTCAGGGACCATGGCGTAATTTAAAAATGAAGGTTATGTTGGGGGTAAGTTTACCTACCCTGGCGGTGACTGAGTAGCTGCTTGCCCTGAGCCTGTCGAAGGGAGCGAAGCGAGGCGTATCGAAGGCACCGCGAGCTGGCAGCAGCATCCAAACATCCAGCATCCATCTATCCATCATCCTACCTCCGATTCGCTCCGGCAGGCAGGCCAGTCTCCAACATCCAGCCTCCCGTATCCCGCACCCCGCCCCCCTGTAACCTTTTCCCACTATCTGCGTCTCACTGTTAACCCCTGTTAAAAAATACTAAATAAGCCTTACTTATGTACTTCATACGAAAAAGGTCGTATATTCGATTTGAAAATCAGAAAACCATGTCAACTACCAGAACGATCAAACCGACGGAAAGCGAATTGGAGATATTGCAGATCCTTTGGACAAAAGGCCTGGCAACCGTACGGGAGGTGCACGAAGAACTTGCTGCCACCAAGGACGTAGGTTATACCACCACCCTGAAACTGATGCAGATCATGCACGAAAAAGGCCTGGTGAAACGCGACGATTCCATGCGCACGCACGTATACCAGTCGGCTGTAAATAAAGAAAAAACCCAGAAGCACCTGCTTGGAAAAATGATCGACAGCCTGTTTGGTGGCTCCCCCACCCAATTGGTGATCCAGGCGCTTGGTGAGCATAAAACCAGCCCGGAAGAGATCGAACGCATCCAGGCCCTCCTCAACGATCTTAAAAAACATTAAGAACTCTCGTTATGGACCAATCTAACTTTCTGCAGGCATTGGGATGGGCTGTGTTGAACAGCCTGTGGCAACTCGCTTTTCTATGGGTGGGCCACCAGGCGATTGTCTTTATTTTGCGTATCAGCAAACCTTCGGTAAAAAGCACTATGGCTACGGTGCTGTTGTTTGCCGGTTTTGGCTGGTTCCTCTTTACGTTTATTTCTCTCCTGGTATCGAATGGTCATCCGGGCGCTGCAGCAGGGCTTATTGATGTTGAAACCAACGCCGACCTCCGCAACTGGCTACAGGCCACACTGCCCATTGCATCCACCGTTTACCTCGTCCTGCTGATCGTTCCTATACTTCAATTGTTCAGAAATTACAGATACGTTCAGGTGATCCGCACCACTGGTCTTACCCGGTCATCCCTGGAATGGCGCTTATTCGTCCGCAACGTGGCAGAACGCATGGGGATCAACAAACCCGTGAAAGTGTGGGTGTCGGAACTGGTGAATTCGCCGGTAACTGTTGGCTACCTGAAACCTGTTATTTTACTCCCGCTCGCGGCGATCAACCAACTGACTCCGGTCCAGATGGAAGCCATCCTGCTGCATGAATTATCGCATATCCGCCGGTATGATTACCTCATCAACCTCATTACACGGGTGATCCAGTCGGTGCTGTATTTTAACCCATTTGTAAAAGCATTTTCCACCATCATCGAACGTGAGCGTGAACGCAGTTGTGACGATCTCGTGCTTCAGTTTCAATATGAACCAGGCGGCTACGCTGCTGCCCTGCTAACTTTGGAGAAAGCAGCCTGCCGCAAACGATCACTCGCCGTAGCGGCTTCCGGCAGCCGGTCTTCCGAACTTCTTCAGCGCATTGAATCCATCCTGGGGATCAGCAAACAACCTGCTATCTCCTATCATCGCATTGGCGCTGTGCTCGCCGGTTTGCTTTGCGTCATCACCATGAATGCCGTGATCATCCTCAGCAAGCCAGGTGCAGTGGCATCGGTAGCCCGCAAGCTGAGGACTGAGCCGTCTTCACTTTTCTTCACAGACGTGGAGCATATCAAAGAGCCGACAAATTTTTCTCCTGCTGAGCAGCCTGAAACAATCATCAACACAGCGCACGCATCATCAAAGCCACAAACAGAACAGGCAAGCCCCGTAGCCGAGGTAGACCCGGTTGCGTCCGCAGCCACAGCGATCCCCGAAGATTTCCAGTTTGCCAGCCTCACTGCTGCACTTGCTCCTTCCCTGACCAAAGCACAGGAACAGGAAATGCAAAAGGCCTTCGAAATGTCGAAGCAGGTAATGGAACAATCCCAGTGGAAATCTCTTGAAAAAGTCATCGGTGATGCTTTGACGTCAAAGGAAAAATCCATTGTAAAATCTGAATACAGGAAAACGCTCGACAAAATAAACTGGGAAAAGATCGAAGACAACCTTCGGAACGCATATACTCAGATCGACTGGAATTCTGTCAATGCCAGCCTGCAGTCTGCCATGGTGGATGTCCGCCTCGATAGTATCCAGGAGGCTTATACCCTCGCGCTCACAAACATTGCCGAGTTGAAATCTGAGATGGAAGAAGCAAAACTTTCAGCCATCCCTGATACAGATATCACGGCTGAAGCCCTCGATCGTAAGAGAGCGGCGTTGGAGAAAAGTGTTATTAAGCTGAACCAGACCCGCAACAGGAAAATTGTACGTCTTTAAGCATCTCGCGCCATTAGCTGGTTGCCTGATGCCATCATTATCCTGACTCTACCACACATTCCTGGGGCAGCTATCACTGTACCGGTTCCCAAGCAGGAATCCCAGTACCAATTCATGCGTCCCCCTGCTATACGTACGTAAATCTGTTTTGGTGAAATCATATGAGTATCCCACATTGAACGTGTTGCCCACGTTCACTCCCAGCATAGCCGCATAGCCATCAAATTGCCGATAGCTGCCACCGACCCATAAGAGGTCATGGTATTGAAGTTTCAGGTTTACTTCAGCCTGGTAATTGTTTTTAAATGCTCCACTGATGTATTTCACCATCACACTTGGTACTGCATTGATATCATCATTTACGAGAAAACGGTAACCCGCAGTGGCAAACAGGTGCGGGACCAGCCGGCCGGGAACTTCAAAACTGGCATCGTCCGCGAACAGTAATTTCTGCGGTATGACCTGCTGGGCAGATAACCCGATAAAATAGTTTGCATTATATAGCCAGAGACCCACAGAAAGATCCGGCTTGATCCGGCGAAGCTCTTTGACCACCGCGCCGCCTACCGCCGGGTCGGAAGGATTGGGACCAAAAAACGCCTTACCATTTGCGTTCAGTCCGACGGTGGTTATGCCTGCTGAAAATCCAGCCGACAGATTGGTCCTTGGATTGAGGCCAAGATGATAGGCATAACTTGCTGCAGCACTGAACCGGTTAAAGTTTCCTGTCCGGTCATTCACTATAGTCAGACCAACGCCATGATGCGGTTCAGATGCCGTGTAAGTTTGCCAATAGGCGTTACCACGGGGGTTTTCTCCCGGCACGGCAAACGAAGTGGCTGATGTTTTATAATCTTTTTTACCGAGAGGGCCATGCACAGTCAGGTATGCCGTACGTGGTGCACCGGTCATCCCGGCCCACTGGTCCCTTGCGCTGATCTTCACGTCCGTATAATTCTCTATACCCGCCAGCGCAGGATTCAGCACATAGTTGTTGAGAATGTATTGCGTATAGTGCGGTCGTTGTTGCGCCGATCCACACAGACTGACCAGCATTGCACTGAGGAGGAATAATTTTTTCATGACTTATCGAATAATGTCCACAAATCCGGTTATCGGCTTACGACCATTCCGTGGGTCGATCACGTAGTAATAAGTTCCCACGGGTGCATCCCGGCCATTGATCCGGCCATCCCAGGGCGTTGTATAATTAACCAGCTTATGCACCAATTGCCCATATCGATTAAATAGTTGAACGATACATCCCGGGTAACTCTCCAGGTGCTCGATCTCCCAACGATCATGAATGCCATCACCGTTTGGACTAAAAATATTGGGAATGACGGGGCTCTTGAGCATTTTCACAAATACCTGGTCAGACGCACTGCATCCTTCTGGAGACGTCACCAGGAGCGTATAACCGATATCTTCGGTTGGTGTGACGGTTACCGATGCTGTTGACGCACTATTGAGGAAGGTGGAAGGAGACCATGACCATACAGGATCGTTAACACCGGCAGCGGCAGGTGTGATAGTGACGGTCCCTCCTTCCAGGACATAACGATCAGGACCCGCGTCGGCTACCGGTGTTTTATTCACCGTAATAATTTGCGAGGCCGTAGCCACGCAACCATTGGCTGCAGTAAAGGTATAGTTGATACTATTTGCTCCCAGCGTTGCATCAGGCGGCGCAAATGAACCTCCTGTTGAAACAGCAGTACCAGAGTAAGTGCCTGTACCGTTCATACCATTCAGCACGGTGACGGCAGGAAGAACAAATGCTCCATCTGCACTGCACACCGGCGCAATGGCATTGAACTGTAATTGCGGTGTAGCAAGGAGTGTGAGCGTTTGAGTAACTGAATTGACGCAGGTGATACCGGAATAAATATCATAGCGAATGGTAACCGTGCGTGATGCAGGTGATCCGAAGGCCGGGTAGCTATGGGTATAGCTCTCACCGGGTACCGGTGTATCATCCGTCGTCACCGCGCCGGGATCATTGTTATCCCATGCAATCACCACGCGGGTAATTCTGCCGGCATCAACCGTGGATGCATCACGGATGGTTACTGCCTGGTCGGAACAGACCTGGCCGGTTGTGGCAAAACTGAAAGCGGGTGTAAGAACAGCTCCATTGACCGTTACCGTATTAGTGATGGTGTCACGACAGCCCCGGTCACTGATTGCGATGAGTTGCGTGTTATAATTTCCCGGTGCGGTAAAATGATGGGTTGCGGTTGAACCGGTTGTCACGTCGGGGTTACCGGGAGTTGAGTTGTTATCACCAAAGATCCATTGCCAGCCCGTTACGGACCCGCCATTGATGGTAGATGTGCTGGTAAAGGAAGCATTGGCATCGTTCACGCAAATGACAGGAGGTATGAAAGCCGCTGCGGGTACCGGATCCACTGCCAGGTCTTTTGTGACGGTTTCACTCACGCAGCCTTTATCGGTTCTCACCTGCAGGCTTGCCTGGTATTGCCCGGTGGAAGGATAGACCTGTGTGACTGGGTTGCCTGACGTAAGCGTTTGTGGTCCGCCCACCCCGGTATTCCAGATCCATTGTGAGAGCTGACCGGCCACCGGGTTCGACGTGCTGGAAAATACAACACCCTGGCCTTCGCATCCGGGGCTTGAAATGGTGAAGTCCGCAACAGGTGGCGCCAGTACAACGATGGTATGAGTGGCAGACCGGCCAACAGACATACAACCCTGCGTGGTAGTCACAACCAGCCTGACCGTGTAGGTTCCGGGCGTTGTATATGACTTTGCCGGACTTTTTTCAGTTGAGGTGGTGTTGTCTCCAAAGTCCCATTGCCAGCCGGTGATCTGCGAACCAGGCGCAGTCCCGCCGCCCTGGAACTGCACCGGCGTTCCGAAACAGGATTCTGCCGGAGCGGTGATCGTTGCTGTGGGTTCGGCAAAGATATCCGTGAAAGTTTTTGTACGTGAGGTGACACAACCCGCACCTGATGTAACCGCCAGCGTCACATTGTATGAACCAGTGGCGGTGTAAACATGTGCCGGACTAGCACCTGTACCGGCAGGGCTTCCATCGCCAAAATCCCATTGATAGCTGAACAGGTTTTCCGTACCGTCAGCTATGGTGGAAAGGCTGGTGAACGTACCGCTGCCAGATGGAAGGCAAATGGAAGGCAATGAAAAATCAACCACCGGGTTTGCGCGTACATCGATGGTTTGAGTAAATACAGTGCTGCTGCAGCCCGTGCCGGTTTCCACCTGCAGCCGTATCGTATAGGTACCTGGCATATTGTATTGGTGAAGCTGGTCTGCGGCAGTGGTAGCAACTACCTCAGGTGATCCATCGCCAAAATTCCAGGTCCATTTGGTGAGCGTGGTTGCGCCACTCACGGTTGAGTTATCTCTGAATGTGATCTGCCTGCCGGCACATGTTGGTGCCACAACGTTGAATCCTGCGACAGGTGGATCAACCAGGGTTACGATCCGCGTAGCGGTATCCGCCTTACACCCGATGTCGGTAATGATGGTATGTTTAACAGGGTAAGAGCCCGCGGCGGTATACGTATGTGTGAGCGATGTCACATCTACGGCAGTGTTCCCATCACCGAGCCCCCAGTAAGAATGAATAATGGGCCGTGTGCCGGGATCGGTTGAATTATCGGTAAATGTCACCGGAGCATTAACGCAACCATTGGTTGCAAAATCAAAAGAAGCGACCGGAGGATCAAACACCCGAAGTTCGTAATCGATCTCCTGCTGGCCGCTGCACCCGTCCGATGTAGGATTAGTGGCGGTGATGCGAATCGGGTATGTACCGGTGGCGGGAGCCGTGTAAGTACCGGGGAGTTTGTACTTGTATAGTGTTCTGCCGTTGACAACAAACGTCTCGCTGTACACGGGTGCAGTGATCATTTCATCGGGAAAGAGTCCATTGAATGACCAGCGGATCTCGGTTGGCTCATAAGGAAAGGTCATGGCCATCGTAAAGGGTGCATTCCGGCATGCTGCGGGGAAGTCGACTGTTGCATATTCGTTATTGATGGTAACGAACTGGTACAGGTCTTTAACACTGGCGCCCGCAGAATACCCATACGATTCTGCATCACCATATCCATAGGCGGTTGCATTGAATCCTGAATCTGAAGCGAGGGTGTGATAGCCCTGGCCCACATTTTTCAGGTATAAATAAGAATAGCCAGCCGCTGTCGGATGCGGTGCCCAGGAAGCAGGAGAAACGGGATTGTTGTCCAGCCTGAACGAACTGATACCGGTACCTCCGGTCTTCATGACAACATGAATATGATGCTGATGCGGATAGGTATTCTGCGGCGCCTGCAGATTTGAACTGACCAACGTCACCTTATCGATGTTCTGCTCGACCGGGTTCAGCATGATCATATCAGGGTCGTAGGGTCCGCCATTGTTACCGCAGCGCTGCGTGGTGAAATACTGGGCCACTGAAACCGGTTTATCGGATTCTATGACATTGGGCTGGTTATTGAAAAACTCGTAATAAAAACCGTTGACAAAAGATGCGGAAGGTATAAGCGTTCCATTTACATATACATTGGCAGAAGGATCTGAGCGGCCGATCCGGTAATAATTCTCGGTCTTGTCAACACTGGGTACGGTTACATATTTCTTCCCCCATGAGCCGGTGGGATAAAGTTGCTGGTAGAGATTATCAGAACTGTTAAACCCGCATCCCGGGCTCTGGATCATGATCTTACCGCTCCCGGAAAAAACAGCGATTCGTTTACAACCTCCCGCAACCGAAGCCACGGATTTGATATGAGAGCCGGTAAGGTCAGCGCCATCAAATCCATTCGTCGCGCCAAGCACCTGGTAAATCTGTCCCTTTTGCAGGGTTACCTGGTAGGTGTTGCCGGCAAGCCAGCCCATCTTGGTATTTACTGATGGGGTGATATCGACCACTGTATTGTCCTCGATGGCAACGATGGTAAAGAATGAATTTGAGTTGGCCTCGTTGGATACCTGCCGGAAGTTCATGGAATAATATTCCCGGCCAAGCACATTTACCGGCAGGGCTACCGTAGCGGCACTTGCCTGCGTCCGGGTGATATAGGAGTAGACGACCACCGGCTTATCGGCCGTGACCCGGATAGCCCGGTTGGTGAACAGTCCTTCATTATTGATAAAAAAGGTGACGGGGATAACTACGGTCACAACCTGGCCGGCAGCCAGGGTTCCTCCCTGGGAGAAGGCAGAGTTATAGACCTCCACCTGGTAACTGGTCGCCACATCAGAACTAATGTAAAGCGTCATGGCCGGATTTCCTCCGCCATTCATTCCTACGTGATAAGAGTATGCGAGCCAGAATTCTTTGCCTTTGTTGGAAAAGTCCTGAGCACGGGCAGAAAGCATTGCCAGCACCAGGATGGCGAGAAGGGTGTATGATCTCATGAAGCAGCGTCCAGTTTACAAGAAACCGAATATAAGCATTTTTGTAGCCGAAAGATTTCACGACAATAAATAGCGATTCTTCAGTATACGAAGATCAATGAAGCAAAAGTTGAAATAGTGTTCATATTAATCTGTAATTCATCGAAATAGAAACGACATTAATCTTTAGCATCGGCCGCCAATGCCACTGCGTAAGAATGCAGTAATTACCCTCAAAAATTCGATAATTAAATTGTTAACAAACCTTGTAATTAGTTTAATTATACATGAAAATTACAATCTATCGTAACTAACTAATTTAGTTAAGTTTGCAGCTCGCCATTTTTTCGGCTTTCCAAGGTTTTTAGCGGGGCAGGTTCGGCCTGGTGACCCGGGGAAACCCGCCTGCTTCCTTTCGAAATGTTAACTCTCTCCCCTGCTTCGTACCTTTCTTGTGAGGTAGCCGTCATTTCTCTAAATTTATCCCGTGGTCAGATTTTTACTTTTTACCGCCCTTACTTTCAGCCTTGCCCCGACACGTGCCCAGAAGGTTGACAGCATTTTTTTTCACCTCTACACGGATAGCCTGAAGAAGGGAACACACAATTACATCAACGTGGATGGGAAACTCTCCAACGGTTCCTGGATGCCCCTGACCGCTAAGGAGCTATTGTTTACATCATCTGACTGTTCGTTCTCCGGCAATGACCTGGTGATCCCTGCTGATTTCCGGGGAGAAAAAGTGACCGTAAAGGCAACCTTGCGGAACCGTCCGGACATGTTCATAGAACGAACTATCTGGATCAAGAGAAAAGAAGACGGGCCTTTGCAGGGAAAGGATGAAGTGCTGCGCGAGATGAAGCAGCCGCGGAGACGAAACAGGTAATCCAGGGGCAAAAAAAATCCCGCCGGCCGGCGGGATCATCAATCATTTTATCAGGCTGTCTTCTTGGCGTCTTCGAGGAATTTGGCCAGTCCGATATCCGTCAGGGGATGTTTCAGCAATCCCAGGATGGAATCCAGCGGACAGGTGCAAACATCGGCGCCCGCCTCAGCGCAACGTACAATATGCAGGGCATTCCGGATGGAAGCAGCCAGTATTTCAGTTTTATACCCCTGTACAGCGTATATCTGGGATATCTGCGCGATCAGCTCGATTCCGTCCCAGCTACTGTCGTCAATCCGGCCGATGAACGGAGACAGGTAAGTAGCGCCTGCCTTGGCGGCCAGGATGGCCTGACCGGCGGAAAATACCAGCGTGCAATTTGTACGGATACCGTTATCAGTAAACCATTTGATCGCTTTGATACCGTCTTTGATCATCGGGACTTTCACCACGATGTTTGGATGGATCGCTGCCAATTTTTTTCCTTCTTCCACGATACCGTCGAAATCAGTTGCAATCACTTCAGCGCTGATATCACCATCCACCATTTCGCAGATAGTTTTATAATGGGCAAAAACGGCCTCCTGGCCTTTGATGCCTTCCTTTGCCATAAGCGAGGGGTTAGTCGTTACACCGTCCAGGATACCAAGTTCATTGGCTTCTTTGATCTGTGCCAGGTTTGCTGTATCAATGAAGAATTTCATGCGGGAAGTTTTGAATTGGAGGAGGGGAAAAAATGGCAGGCTACTCACATCGCACCGCTACAACCGCCTATCCTTGCTGCCTTCCGGCCCTGGGGAGATTCAGCAGGAGCTGGTCGTGTAAGACCTGCCGGCGCAAAGATAGCCGTTTCCATCTTTTCTACCACAGGCCCTTGCATATTTTTATGTTTTATCTCGCAGACAGTGTACTAACCTGGGTGTAGCCGATCAGTTCGTCCGCCCTGGCTCCAAATGCGCGGTAATAGACCAGCACAGTATATACGTTTTCCGTATTATTATAATTTCCTTCGGTGTTCTCCAGGCTGAACCGGTTTCCTGCCGCCTCGGTTGCATTCAGAGTTACGTAAGAGTAATTATAGTAACCCTGTTTCAGGAACAGTGATTTTTCATACACGCCTTTGTCCCGGTTGAACTCCATCCGTGAATTGGCATCTGCACGATAGTTGGTCAATTCACCATACACATAAATATCTCGCCCGCCATAGGGCTGGTTGCCCGGGGGAACAAACGTAAAATGGACCCAGGCATAGTCACTTTGCCAGAACGGATTATTACTGTCTATGTTTTCAAGACTGTACATGCCATTGAAATCGCGGTAAAAGACATATACCTGCCTTGCGCGTTCGCTGTCGGGTTTTACATAAATATCCACTCGCCCGCCGGTATCCACTTTATCCTGTACGCGGTCACTGATCAGCCGCAGGCTGCGGAGGTCGAGCCATCTCCACTCCCGCCCCGACTGAAAGCTGGTCGCATCATCGCTGTATTCATAATAGTTACCGCGGTAGATAGTCGGCCGGTCGATGTACGCCGCGTTGGCCCACCCATTGTTTTGCAGAACCACCACTTTCAAATCCTGCGGGGACATCGCATTGATTCGCGCATTCGCCGTGTTAACCGTGATATTGACGCGCTGATCACTCAGAAATAACCGCGAGTTGAATGGCTGCCGTATCTGTGCGCCCAGTGCAACTTTATTATCAACCACCAGGAATCTTCGCGTAAATAAAAGATCAGAGGTATCACTGTTCCTGAATACCTTGAGCAGGTAATTCCCCGATCGCGAGGGCACCGAACTTCGATCAGGTATCATCGCCTGGTAGTGGGTATACCTTGTGATACTGATCGATGAATTGCGGTAGGTGGTGATGCGTGTAGACTGGAACCCCTTGATATAATCAAACACCTGGAGAGCAGACGGTGTCCAGTCGGCATTGCAGAGCTGGAAGGTATAATAAAGGTTTTTTACATCCGCATCCAGGTCATCGAAATGCAATTCGAGCTGATCCGCACTGTTCAATGCCAGCACGGGGTAAGCATACATATCACCTGCGCGGAAAAATTTAATGGACTTGATGTTATCCATATAGGTAACGTCGGCCTGCTGCGCCCGAGCAGATATGGCAATTGCGCAAAGAAATATGATGAATTTGACATGTCTCATAGTGATCGTCTTAATTTGCAAGTTCCGGATTTGGATTTAAAAAATGACAAGTCTGTCAATCCGCTTAATTTTGATAAGATAAATATTTCATCTTGAAGGTTGCAGGCTTTATCGCAAACCGTATCGCATTTCCCGCTGCCACTTCTGCCGGCCAGCAGCGGTCATTTTCCCGTTTTATTATCCGGCTTTCGATCGGCGCGACCATCATCAGCGTGGCTGTGATGATCATCACCCTGTCATTCGCCAATGGATTCCAGGACCAGGTGAGCCAGAAAGTGTTCAGTTTCTGGGGCCATGTACGCATCCAGGAAAAACAACCTTTCAAGGCGCTTATCGCAGAAGAGATTCCCCTCATCAAAAATGATACACTCGCGGGCCAGATCGCGCAGCTTGAAGGTGTGGACCACATTCAGGCCTTTGCCACCAAGTATGCCATCCTGAAAACGAAGGATGAAATCGAAGGTGTGCTGCTGAAGGGAGTTGACAGCAACTACCGGTTTGACTATATCAGCCGGTTTATCACCGAAGGCCGTGCGATCCGTTTCAACGACAGCACCTACTCACGCGAGATCATGCTTTCCGCATATACCGCAGCGCAATTGCGGATGAAAGTGAATGACAGGATACTTATCTACTTTATCCGGCCGGACGGATCTATGCGGCCGGATAAGCTGACCGTTACCGGTATATACAAAACCGGCATCGAAGAATATGACCGTACATTCGCTATCGGTGACCTGCAGATCATCCAGCGGCTGAATGAATGGGAACGAAATGAAGCCGGTGGTTACGAGATCTTCCTCAAGGATTTTAACCGCATGAAGGAAGTATCCGACGAGATATATGGACTGGAGGGATTTCCGGTCACCTGGGATGCGCAGGGAATCCGGGATATTTCACCCAATATATTCGACTGGCTCAATATGCTGGATACGCCCCGCAATGTGCTGATCGGTTTCATGATCGTTGTAGCAATCATTAACCTCATCACCTGTCTCATCATCCTTGTACTGGAACGCATCAGGATGATCGGCGTTTTGAAGGCACTCGGTGCGACCGACTGGACCGTTCAGAAAATATTTCTCCGCCATTCCGCGCTGATCACACTGACGGGCATCATCGCCGGCGCGCTTATCGCTATCGGCGTACTATACCTGCAACAGGAAACAGGTTTCATAAAATTGCAGGAGGATGCTTATTATCTCAGTGAAGCAGCAGTACAGATCGTGTGGTGGCAAGTAGCGGCCATTTGCCTGGGCACGCTGGTAGTGTGTTTCCTGGTACTGATGATCCCGAGCATACTGGTGCGGAAGATACAGCCGGTGAAGGCGATACGATTTTCGTAATTTTCACGCAAAGGCGCAAAGTGAGCCAAGACGCAAACGCCAGCATTGGAACGGATTTCTAACTTACATCAGGTGGGACAACAGTATCCCTGTCGCCACTGCAGCATTCAATGATTCGGCCCGGCCGCTGCCCATGATCGTTACCCGCTGATCAACGAGCCCCAATACCGCATCACTGATGCCGTGTCCTTCATTTCCAATGATCAATACCCCGCTGTCAGCCTGCCCGAAATCACGAACATTTATCCCATCCAGCGCTGCGGCAATAATGGGGGATTTTCCTTTTATCGTGGCCAGCCATTCACGAAGTTCAGTATAACAGACATCCACCCGCGCTATGCTCCCCATCGTAGACTGCACAACTTTTGGATTGTACACATCCGCTGAATCATGGCTGCACACCACCTGTGAAATGCCAAACCAGTCGGCGATGCGAATGATCGTCCCCAGATTGCCCGGGTCTCTAATAGCATCCAGTGCGAGGTAAAGGGTGGAGGGACGCAGCACCGGCGGCTCCGGGTATCGTTGCTCAACGAGCGCCAGTACCTGGTTCGGTGTCTGCAATTGGCTGATGCGCGACAGATCATCCGCAGAGATCACGGTATGCGGAATACTGACCGGAATGTTAAAATCTGGTGAACCTGCATGATAAATGTGCCGGATCCTTTCCGGCATCGCAGCTATCAGCTCGCCCACGATCTTCGGACCTTCTGCAATGAAAAGCTGCTCCTGGTCACGGTGTTTTTTGTGGCCTAAACTTTGGATATATTTGACCTGCGATTTACCAAGCATTCGTGTTTCATTTAGTTATGTTCCCCGGAAAAGATTCACCTTATATATTCCGAACTGCATTCTTTACCGGATTGATCATTATCCTCTTCTCCTCATGCACCATCGTCAAGAATTATCCCGCAGGTAAACCTTTCGTTTATAAAACAAATATCAACTTAATAGGCAATTTTCCAAGCGAAGAGCGGGGCGAACTGCTCAGTGGCCTGACGGGTCAGTTGGATGACAGCATGCGTGCGCGAAAAGTGGACAAGCTGCTATGGAGCGTAATGAAAAATCCACCGGTGTATGATAGCATGAATGCGGACAAATCGATCATATTCATGCGGGCGCTCCTCCGATCACTTGGCTATTTCTCCGATTCCATCTATTACGAGCATTCCACCCGGTTTGAACGCCCCGATCAGTACCGAACAACAATCGACTTCTATGTTCGACCGGGCCGCGTGGTCCGGCTCGATTCGATCAGCTACACGCTTGGTGATTCCATGCTGCAACGAATCACAGATTCGTCGAAGAACAGTGCATTCATCAAAAAAGGTGATCCGTTCGCCAAAGTACTTATCTCTGCGGAGATGGAACGGCTGACTGAATTATACAAGAATTCCGGCTATTTCCGGTTTACGCGGGATGAACTCCTGGGCGTATGGGATACACTCGATGTATCACTCCTGCAGCCATCACTGGATCCGTTTGAACAATTGGAAATATTGCAACGACTTCGTGCCCGCCGACAGAATCCGACAGCCAATCTGGATATCCGGATGCGGGGCCCTGACTCTGCCAGCCTCCGTACTTATTATAACGGCAATATCACTATCTACCCCGACTATGTTGCGGATACACTTGGTTATGACAGGGAGGAAACAATGGTGGGCAATATGCGCGTGATTCAGCACCGGCGAAAATTCAAGTCGCATATTTTCGGACCGAACATCTACCTGCCACAGGATAGTATCTACCGCCTGCGTCGCTATGTGAGAACCATTAACCGGCTTAACCAGATCGGCGCCTGGGGAGTTGTGACCATCGACCAGGTTCCGCGGAAAGACCAGGATACAGTAGACTATGTGATCAGGCTTACGCCGAAAAACAAATACTCCTTCACCACCAATCTCGAAGGCAGCCGAAACGCCAGCCCTGTTTCCGGTAACCTCTTCGGTGTTGGTGTGAACATCAACCTGCAGAACAGGAATTTTGCCCGCGCCGCCAACCTGGCAAGCACCAGCCTCCGTTATGGAATAGAATTGGGAAGCCGGGGGAGCAACCAATTTATCCAGACCCAACAGGTCAGTTTTAACCACAGCATATTTTTCCCCCGATTCATCCCGGGAATCAACCTGATCCCTGATAACCGGAAGGACAACTTTCGCACGGTGTTTTCCTTCAACGCGGCTTACACCCAACGATTCCTGTTGTACCGTTTGATAACGGTGAATGGATCCTGGGGCTATGAATACCAGCGGCGCAACCTCTTGCTGACGCTGAAGCTTCCGAACATTGAATTTTCAAGTCTCACCAAGGAAGACAGCCTGAATAAGCTCATGGCATTTAATCCATCGCTGAAAAATATATTTACTGATGGCTTCATCGCTTCGGTCATCTCCAATATGACGCTTAGTGGCGGTACAGTGAACCGGCCAAACGTGTTGCGGATGAATTTCGAGGAGTCAGGCTTGCTTACCGGGCTTATTCGTAATCGCTTCCTGGATACACAGCTTTATCGTTTCGTGAAAATAGATGCAGAGTTTGCCAAGCTGTTTCGCTACCGCAAAACATCAATTGCGCTGCGTGTGTTTGCAGGCATCGGGTATGAATTCAATTCCACCCGGAATGAGGATAAAAGAAAAACGCTGCCATTCTTCAAACAATACTTCAGTGGTGGGCCTAACAGTATGCGTGCATGGGCATTGCGGCGGCTTGGTCCCGGTTCGACCGTCAAGGAATTTCTCGGGGTAGGCAGTACGCCTGATCGCTATGGCGATGTACAATTGGAAGCAAATGCGGAGTTCCGCTTCCCGATCGGCCGGCCTTTTGGTATAAAGGTAAATGGGGCCGTATTCACCGACGTGGGCAATGTCTGGTTCCTGAAAAAAATAGCCGGGCCGCCGGAAGAGGTGTTCAAACTATCACGACTGGGAACCGATATTGCCATTGGTGCCGGCGCCGGCCTGCGGGTTGACTTCAATTTCCTGGTTGTCCGTTTCGACTATTCTTATAAGGTGAAAGACCCAAGTCCTGCACCGATCAACCAGCACCTGCAAAACAAGTTCTTCGGCTACCGGTTTTTCCAGGGTGATCAGTTTCAATTGGGTATCGGCTATCCGTTCATCTTCTGATCTTCTGCATCTGTGGCATGCATAAATGCATCGATGGTCATAGCCTGATCCACGGAAAAATTACCTATGCGTGTTCGGCGGAGGCTGCTGAGATGCCCGCCAACACCGAGTTCGCGTCCATAATCGAATGCGAGGCTGCGGATGTAGGTACCGGTTGAACATACTACCCGGAAGTGAACAAGCGGAAGCTCAATTTTGGTAAGTTCGAATACCGATATAGTAACGGAACGGGGTTCGATGACCACCTCCTTCCCCGCCCTTGCCAGTTCATAAACACGCTTGCCATCCTGCTTGATCGCTGAGTGCGCCGGCGGAACCTGCTGAATAAGGCCGAGGAAAGGCTTCGTTGCGGCGGTCAGTTGTTCTGTTGTCAGGTGATCAAACGGCTTATGATCCGTGGGCTCGCTTTCCAGGTCATAGGTCGGTGTGGTCGAGCCGAGCGTAATAGTGCCTGTATATTCTTTTTCCTGCGCCATGTATTCGTTGATGCGCTTGGTGAATTTCCCTGTGCAGATGATCAGCAGCCCGGTGGCAAGGGGGTCAAGGGTGCCTGCATGACCAACTTTTTTGATACCGATCCTGTTTCTGATTTTCCGCACAGCATCAAATGATGTCCAGCGCAACGGTTTATCAATTAACAACACACGTCCTTCGGCAAATGAGTTCATGGCCGCAAGATAAAGGAATTTCGCACCGCTCATCAGATGCTCATGCGTGTTTTCAGCTCGAGGTATTTGTTGATGGTATTCACCGATAAATTCTCGGGGGCAGTGAGAATTGACAATATGCCGTTCTTGTGAAGTTCCTTTACCATCAGGCGTTTTTCAAAAACAAATTTCTCCGCAATGGCCTTGATGTAAATGTCTTCGATCTTTGATGCGGGCTGGCTGGTGAGCTGTTGCAATTCGGTGTTCTCAAAGAATACCACCAGCAAGAGGTGATAACGTGCTATTTTTTTCAATGCGGGCATTTCACGCTGCAGGCTTTCCAGTGATTCAAAATTGGTAAACATCACCAGGAGGCTGCGGGTGGTGACCCTGTTCCGTATAACAGAAAACAATTTCTCAAAATCAGGCTCGAGAAAGCGGGTTTCCTGGCGGTAAAGCGTCTCCAGCAACACGTTCATCTGTGTTGGCTTTTTATCAGCAGGGATGAAGGTATCCAACTGCTCTGCAAAGGTGATCAGTCCGGCTTTATCCTGCCTTACCAATGCCACATTGGACAAAATGAGAGAAGCATTTATAGCATGATCGAGCAGGGTCAATCCGCCGAACGGCATCTTCATCACACGTCCTTTGTTGATGATACAATATATCTGCTGGCTTTTCTCGTCCGTATAGTTGTTTACCATCAGGGCATCCTTGCGGGCAGTTGCCTTCCAGTTGATGGTCCTGTAGTCGTCACCCCGCACATATTCCTTGATCTGCTCGAATTCCATGCTGTGTCCCAACTTCCGGATACTTTTCACGCCAACATCCTGCAGCTTATTGCTTACGGCCAACAGGTGATACTTCCGCATCTGGATATAGGATGGATAGACTTTCACCGACTGCTCCGCGGGCAGTACATAATGACGCCGGGTGAGGCCGAGCGGTCCCCGAACGAAAATATTGATATCGCCGAATTCATACTCGCCGCGGGATAGCGGGCGGAGTGTGTATTCAATACGGCTGGTCTCATTGCCCGGAAGTGTGGCTTTGCGAAACCAGTTCCTGTCCTGGAAATGAACCGGTATCTCATCGATCACGGTAACCCGCAATGGGAAAGGATGTTCATTGGTGATTGCCAGGATAACACGGTTATCATCACCGATGCTGAATCGATCGGTGGTTTCGCGTTCCCCGGTTATCCCTGTCCGCTTCGAATACAGCAGCAGTGTATCTATGAGAATGGCAATGCCAAGCAACAGCAATAGCAGCATCCCCACGCGGTAAAGAGCGGGGAAGAAATGACTAAGCACAAAAACGGCCACAGCAGCACCGCAGATGTAATAGACAATATTGCTGAGATAAAAAGACTTGTACAAAAGGCTGCGTTATTTTATGATAAATTAGCGTGGGACGTCAAGGGCATGAATGATCTGGTTGATCACCTCCTGCTCAGTCACACCTTCCATTTCCTTGTCCGGCGCCAGGATGATCCGGTGCCGAAGCACGGGGGTTACGATCTGGCGGATATCATCAGGTGTTACGAAATCCCTTCCGTTCATTGCAGCTATCGCTTTGGAGGCATTCATGATTGCGAGCGAAGCACGAGGAGACGCTCCAAGGTAGATCGACTTATGATTACGCGTCTGGTGCACCAGCTTTGCAATGAACTGCAACAGCTTTTCTTCGATGACAATGTCTTTGATCTGCCTGCGAAGCGCGTTTATCTGTTGTCCGCTCAGAACGGGTTTCACAATGTCATCCACCTTGCGGTTGCCCATGTTGTGAAATTGGGTGAGGATAGCCAGTTCTTCCGTTTCGCTCGGATATGGCACAACGATCTTGAATAGGAACCGATCAAGCTGCGCTTCGGGAAGCCGGTAAGTACCCTCCTGTTCCACCGGATTTTGAGTGGCCAGCACCATAAAGGGAGCTTCCATGTGATAGGTTTTTCCATCAACCGATGCCTGGCGTTCTTCCATGATCTCAAGCAAAGCAGACTGAGTTTTTGCCGGGGCACGGTTGATCTCATCCACAAGTACGATATTGCTGAAGACGGGACCCTTTTTGAAATCGAAAACAGCATCGCGTGGATTGTACACTGGGGTTCCCAGTACATCAGAAGGCATGAGATCGGGTGTAAACTGAACCCTGGAAAAACCCGCATCGACACTGCGCGCAACGAGCTTAGCTGTCAGGGTTTTTGCCACGCCGGGAACGCCTTCGATGAGTACGTGTCCGTCCGCAAGCAGCGCAGCGATGATCAGTTTTACCATCTCATCCTGGCCCACAATGATCTTGCCGATCTCGCTGCGGATCGCATACACGGCCTCATTGAGTGCGGTCAGATCGGTACGCTGCTGAAATAATTGTTCTTCCATTGTTATGCTGTTTTATAGAATTCTTCTAATTGCCGATGAAAGCCTGCGAGTTCATAATCTGAAACCGTTCCCACCTGGTTGAGCCTTGCAATAAATCCGACGATGCCTCGCAGTTGTGATTCGTCGATGCCCGTTTTGTAGCTAAGTCCTTTAACGAAGGTGTCATCCAACACGGCCGTAGATAGCTTGTACCTGCTGCGAACATGCTCGAGGAAATAGGCGGCCATTTTGCGGGCGAGGTTATGATGATCTCCCCTGTCATGGTACAATCTACCGATGGTCTTCACAAAGTCCAGCGAGTCGTTGGCCGGCTTTCGCATCACGGGTATGGCCCGCTGGCGGCGGCGCATCCCCAGGAGCGTAAAGACCAGGAGAGAAAGCAAGGCAACTACCATTGCTGTCCTGAATGAACGTTGCCCGGCAGCATTTTTCATGTTCAATAGTACAGACAGGTAGTTCTTTTTCTGGCTTTGTTCCTCTTCCGTTTTCTTTTGGATAAAATATTCATCCCAGACTACAGTACGGGTGGCCGGAGAGATAAATGACATGGCCCGCTCGTAATAGCCAATATTTTGCTTGTGCAAAATGAAATAGTTGGAAAAAGCCAGCGGCGCAAGATGCACGAACATCTTTCCCCTGCCCGCGGACAGCCGTATGAAGTTGGCCCGCCCCTGTTCATTGTACCCCAACACCGTTGTGGTGAGGGTATCGATGCCGTGAAACCAGTACGCTTCCTCGAACCCCGGATAGGTGTAGGAATGCTGTTTCTTTGTCTGCACATCGGTGACACTTATCGTCAGGGAATCATCAGGCTCCCTGATATAGTTGCGGTAAGCGGGAAAATAACTGTCGCATTTCAGGTATTTTTCAGCGGCAAAGCTCAACCGCATGGTGCTCACGAATACATCATTGCCAGCCTCCACAAAACGAATGAGCTTTTTCATCTCGGCATCATCGGGATTGAACCGTTGAGTTACGATTACCAGTGCCTGGTTTTCATTCCCGGTCCGGAGCGAATCCCAATAACCCGGTTCATTCCTGTCGGTACTGATCGTTGCTCCGGGAAAAATATGCCGGAGGGTATTATAGGCTACGTATGTCCCGTACGGAATTTTATCCTTACGTTTCAGCGTAATATTCTTATTAAAATGCCGGAGACTGTCACCCACATTGCCACCGAATACCATCACGCCAATCGCAATGATGATGATCGCCACCAGGATATAAGGCAGGCTTTTCTTCACCTGGCAGTCATTTTAGCGGTGAACGAATCAAAGTCCCGTTGTATAACGCCGAAGGTATCGCGGTCGATCTCAAATAATCCATACCAACTGTACTCATACTCCCGTGTCAGCCGGAAAAAATCCTTGTAATACGGCCCGCGTGACAATTGCTGCAGGTAGTCGGCGTTTGTCTGGTCTTTATGGTAACTGATCAATCCGCGATCGGCGAGTTGTTTCAGGAGGCGGAGATACATGAGTCGCACGGCGGGTCTGAACTGGTTATTGCCGACTGCCTGCCGTATTTCCCGATCATAATCTATCTGGAAGATATCTTCTGTGATCACGCCAGGATCATCAACGTTTGACAGGATCTTTTTGGATCTCCGGATGAAATTAATGTTGCTGTTGGCAAGAAACAATCCGAGAAGTACCACAAAGGCAAGTATGGTAATGATGAGGATCACGTTTTGTACACCCTCACCCGACAGCCATCCGCGAGACCTGGCTTTTTTCTTTTTTCCCGGCTGGGCCTCATCGGCATACCAGAAATCGGGAGATTGCTTAAGGTCGTCTATATGGTCAGCCGGTACATCCCGTACGGGGTGTACGGGTGCGGCGGCATCGTCTTTGAACAGGAAGTAGCGTTCTTCCTCCTGTTGTTCTTCATCAACGGTGGTAACAGTCACGGGCGGATTATCGGTTGTATCGGCAGGGGGCACAGTGATGACTTCGCCTTCCTCTTCTTCAACCTGCGCATAGGTGGTGATGCTGAAGGAAAGAACCACCAGGAAGATGCTGATCAAACGGACGGGGAAGAAAACGCGGTTCACAGTTCCTCCTCTGTTTGGAGCAAGCCGGCACGGCGGCCCAGCCTGATGGGATAAATAATAAAGTACCAGATAACGAAGATCACAGAGAGGCTCGTGATGAGTGCGGTAAATACAGGAATATCATTGTATAGCCGGGTAAAGAGCCCTTCAAAAAATGCAGCGAGTGCAAAGACGGGTATGATCCCGATCATCACTTTTGCTCCATCTTTCGCGCCGTTCTTGAGAGAATCGAGGCGCTTAACGGTACCGGGAAAAAGGAAACTTTTTGCCAGCACCAGTCCGGCTCCCGCAGCAATGATGATCGCGGTGAGTTCGAGTGTGCCATGAACAAAAACCACGAGGAAGAACTGCAGCCCGAGTCCGCGTGCCGCAAAGAACTGATCGAACGTGCCAACCATAGCCGCTGTTTCTGCCAGCATATTCAAGGTAGGCAGCCCGGCAAATATCCCGCCCGCAAATACGACCAGCGAGTAACGGATATTATTGATCATGATGTGCAGCCAGCTCAGAATTGGGTTGCCTGATTCATAAATTCCGAAAGGGTTACCGCTTTCAATATTCTCGATTGTCTTCTCCACGTATCCATCACCGAGAAAGCTGCGTGCAATGTCTTCATCCTGCTGTGAAAGAAAGAAACCGATAACGAAAAAGATAATGAAGACCGCCAGGGAAAAGAGCATGGGCTTGTATTGCTTTCGCAGGGTTAGCGGAAGATCATTTTTCCAGAACCGGAGCAGCCGGTTGGATTCTTCTTTTCGGTTCTTGTAGATATCAAGGTAGATCCTTGCAGCCTGGGCGTTGATGTAGGACGTCACTTTACCCGAGGTATAAAACGTTTTTGCGTAGGCCAGGTCATCCACAAGTTGTGTGAAATCACTTGCCATCTCGTCCGGATCGGTAGATGGATTTTCCTGGTTTTTCAACCACCGGTCCTTATTCTTTTTTATAAACAGTGCTTCCCGCAAGGTGGTGTTATTAGCTTGTAAAATACTATTTTTTGCAAAAGATAGAAGGCATCATAAAATTAATCTCCGGGAAAATAGGTAATTTAACCGGCAAACCTAAAACACGTTCCTTTGGCTGTTATCAAAGTCCCAACCAGCTTCAATATAGACCTTGAGTTCGAGGTGCCGGAATTTTACCGGCGGCTTGTAGCCTACCTGATCGATTACCTTATACTTTTTTTGTATACACGCATTGCCTGGGAAATTTTCAAGATCATTCTGAGCGACACGGACTTCAGTTCGGGTGATGCCTGGTATGATATGAGCGCCCTGTATATGATAATCTTCATTCTGCCGGTTCTCTCCTATCACCTTGTGCTGGAGATACTGATGAATGGCCAAAGCTTCGGTAAAAAGATCATGAGCCTCCGCGTGGTGAATGAGAACGGTGGCCGGCCCAGTATCAGCCAGTTCTTCATCCGCTGGCTAATGCGTGATATCTGGTTCCTGATCCTGTTCTTCGTTGGACTGAGCTATGCCAATTCTGCCACCAGCGCTATTGCTATATTTATCGTATTGTCCGTATTTGGCTATTTCCTTACCGAGATCATATTGATCGTATCATCGAAAAAGGGCCAGCGTATTGGAGACATCCTGGCACGTACGATCCTGATACGCACCAATAAAAAATCAAGTATCGAAGAAACTGTCTTCAGGGAGGTGGACCATGCTTACACCCCTGTTTTTCCCATGATCATGCAACTTAGCGACAAGGATATCAATGCCATCAAAACCATCCTGGAAACTTCACGTAAAAAAGGTGATTACCGGATGGCCGAGTCTGCGGCCGAAAAGATAAAAGGGCACCTGAAGATCGAGACGAGCATGTCGCCTTTCGATTTCCTGGATACCCTTTTATACGATTACAATTATTTATCGACCAAGTGATGCGGCTATTGTCGCAAACACCATGATGACAAGCGCGATCAGCAACACGATGGTCAGGATCGCGAAATAGATCTTCAGATGGCGAAATCCGGCTGCGAGATCGACCGTACTTCCATTCTTCACACTCGCGTTCGTGTACGTGGCGAACCGGAAAAGGAAATAATTTACTGCCAGTCCCACCAGCACCGAAAAAATCGCGGAGCTTTTGCTGGCCCCGCCGGTAGCGAGGATGGAACGGCTGAAGCCTTCATTGTCCACTCTTGCAAATGTGGTCTCGGGTTGCGTAAACACAGCGATCAGTGAGAATACATAACCGACCACTGTGACCACAACGATGATCATTGCCCATGAAGCAATCTGTTTGACTATGTTGCGAACGGCCGTATCGAATTTCAGGCCATCTGCGAAAAGGTTTGAGTCTTGTTGCATGTTACAGGTAGTTGAAAAGGTTAAGGATAAAACTGAGAACGGTGAACACACCGAAGATCCCGAAGTAGATCTTGATGTCATTCAATCCCTGAACCAGCACTGCCTGGTCTCTGGTGTTGATGGCTGTAAGAATTCGCTTGCCGCCGCGGAACAGTAAGAATGCCATGAATCCGACGATCCCTCCAACGATGACCAACACGGCTATCACCAGTCCAAGTATGGAACCGGCTCCTTCGCTGTCAAATTCGGAGAAGAATTGCTGTACTAAAACTGTTCCGAGTGTGAGGAACATGATGACCGTAATTCCTATTACGATCAACAGGAGGATACCGAGCAGGCGTGTCCACTTAGCGGTGCTCCGGATCTCTTCCTGGCTGGTGATGTCAAAATCATCCGTGAAAAGACTGGTGTTTTCTTCCATAAACTTAGTTTGGTTTGCTTAAAAATAAACGGAAGGCACCACTAATACAAGGATTCTGAACATTATTTCATCAGTATGCCCTGGCAAACAGGACGCGTTGAGTAGACGGCTTGCCGGTGAGGATACATTTCCCTTGCTCCTGCGGATTATCCAATGGTATACAGCGGATGGTTGCTTTGGTTTTTTCTTTAATCTGTTCCTCCGTGTCTGCAGTGCCGTCCCAATGTGCGGCAATGAATCCGCCTTTTTCTTCCAGCAGCCGTTCGAATTCCTCCCAGCTATCAGCTTTGGTGATATGCTCCTGCTGATAGGCCTTCGCTTTATCGAACATTGCCTGCTGGATATCATTCAACAAGCCGCCAATATAACCGCTTACGCCTTCCAGGGTAATGATCATTTTTTCCTTTGTATCCCGTCTTGCGATCTCGGCCACATTCTTTTCAAGGTCACGCGCGCCGAGCGTAAGTCTTACCGGAACACCCTGTAACTCATATTCGGCAAACTTCCATCCTGGGCGCACATTATCGTTTTCATCATATTTTACCCTTATCCCCAATGCTCTTAACTCTGCTATGATCTCTTTAGCCTTCGCATCTATCACCGCTTTTTGTTCATCGCCTTTGTAGATGGGAATAATAACCACCTGAACAGGTGCAAGCCGCGGAGGCAGCACCAGGCCCTGGTCATCGCTGTGGGCCATTACCAGGGCACCGATCAGGCGGGTGCTAACGCCCCAGCTTGTTGCCCATACATATTCAAGCTGGTTTTGCTTGTTGGAAAATTTGACTTCAAATGCTTTGGCGAAATTCTGGCCAAGGAAATGGGAGGTGCCCGCCTGCAAGGCCTTGCCATCCTGCATCAGCGCCTCGATGCAATAGGTATCTTCCGCTCCTGCGAATCGCTCTGAAGGCGTCTTCACACCGCGCACAACCGGCACAGCCATGAAGTTTTCGACAAAATCGGCATATACACCCAGCATCTTCACCGTTTCTTCCACGGCTTCTTCGCGGGTAGCATGGGCCGTGTGACCTTCCTGCCAGAGAAATTCAGCCGTCCGCAGGAATAATCTTGTCCGCATTTCCCAACGAACCACATTTGCCCACTGGTTTATCAGCAGCGGCAGATCCCGGTAAGACTGGATCCAGTCGCGGTAGGTGTTCCAGATGATGGCTTCGGAAGTAGGGCGAATCACCAGCTCTTCTTCCAGCTTTGCTTCGGGGTCAACGATCAGCTTCCCCTTTTTATCAGGATCGGTTTTGAGACGGTAGTGTGTCACGATGGCGCATTCCTTGGCGAAGCCCTCGGCATTCTTCTCCTCTGCCTCAAAAAGGCTTTTCGGAACAAAGAGCGGGAAATATGCATTCACATGCCCGGTTTCTTTGAACATACGGTCCAGCACATCCCGCATATTTTCCCAGAGCGCATACCCATTGGGTTTAATCACCATACAACCGCGGACCGCAGAGTAATCAGCCAGGCCTCCCCTGATCACAAGATCGTTGTACCATTGCGAATAATCCTTTTCCCTGGACGTAATTTCTTTGCTCATTGCAGTATATTCTTGAACTTTTAAGACCTGATTTTCGTTTAAAATACACCCTGATCTTTAAATTAACCTTAACAGGTAACTCCTTAAAATCCGGGGGTTACAGTTTAACTTCGGCTAACAATCGTTTGCCTGAGTATGCAGTCGGACAAAAGTAGTAACTTCAGGTCTAACCTGATAACTATCATGCGAGTAAATGATCGGGCAACCGGTCATGCATCTTGAGCAGGGATCAAATACGCCGAATAACTTCTAAAACAACCAGGATGAAAACCTACCTCCCACTTCTGCTTGTGCTGATCGCTGGACTCAGCAGTTGCAGCACTGCCTATAAAAATACTCAGACACCTGATGATGTTTATTACTCTCCCACACGTCCACAGGATGAATATGTGCGGGTTGATAAACGTGATGACCGCAGTTATCGTCAGCAAAACAGCGATGATTTTTATGAAGACCGCTATTTGCGCATGCGGGTGATGGACAGGTACCGCTGGTCGGCACTGGATGGCTATTATTTCAACAACGTGTACGCCTATAATTATTATGGCTATGCCAGCCACTGGAACAATCCATGGAATAACTATTACGCCTGGAACAACTACTATAACCCTTATTATTACGGCGGATATTATGGCGGCCATTATGGCGGTGGCTACTATGGTGGTGGTATAAAATACCCGATCAATACGGTTCGTCCCAGCAGACCGGTAGCGTTCAACCCGAGCTCGTATAGCAATAACCCTTCGCGCCCGGCCAACGTTCGCTCACAGGGTTCGCAGTACAACAATTACAACAACAGGAACAGCAATAGTTATAATGGCAACCGTAACAATACCGGCTACCGTTATAACAATTCCAACAATAACACCAACAGCCGGAATAATAATTCCAGCTATACGCCCCCGGCAAATAATTACAACAACAACAGCACGAACACGCCAACGCGTTCATACACTCCGCCTGCCTCTTCCAGCAGTTCCAGTAGCAGTAGCAGCGGCGGAAGCAGCAGTGGCAGCAGCGGCGGTGGACGTCCTCCAAGATGATGATGGGAATTTGGTAACGGCTTCAGCATAGGATAAAATGCAAGCAGGCAGGCCTGCTCCGGCCCAAGCCGACGCATTCTTCTGTGCTTCACTCACCCCTGTAACTTTCAATCAAGTACATTAAATGAAAAAATATATCCCGATCGCCTGTCTGTTTTTTGGTACTGCTGTCAAAGCACAGATACCGGAAGATGCGCTCAAATATGGCTGGAACCCTGCGACCGGATCTGCCCGCATATCGGCGATCGGCGGTGCCATGGGGTCACTTGGTGGTGACATTTCCGCTACGCATGCCAACCCCGCCGGGCTCGCCTTTTACAAAACAACCGATGTGGTCCTTTCACCGGGTTTTAATTTCCTGAACAATAAGTCGCTGTTCCGCGGCACCTCCGCCACCGCAAAAGAAAATCAGTTTAACCTGGGTACAAGCGGTATCGTTGGTGGCTGGCAATCCAACGGGCGGTTTCGAAACAAAGCCGCCAGTTTTGCAGTAACACGTACGGCAAACTTCAACAACAGGGTATTTTATCAGGGTCAGAATAATTTCAGCTCACAGGCTGAGCAATATGCAGCAGAACTCGCGGGCAGTGGAATTGCCATTGACGATGCACCCGGCGATAACAGGTTGTCTCTCCCGACCCGCCTGGCCATCTATAATTATGTGATCGATACGGCCACGCTTGGCGGCAATGCAACACCCGATGTAATCAGCAGGGCGATGTTTGGCTCCCTGGTGAATGGCGGTGATTTCCTGGTGGATCAGTCACAACTGATCGAAACAAGTGGTGGCATTACGGAGATTGCTGTTGGTTATGCGGCCAACAAAGATGATAAATTCTACATTGGTGGATCGATTGGTTTGCCTATCGTTCGCTACGAAAAGAAGACAACCTTTCGCGAGACGGACGCCACGGGTGACAATAACAATGATTTCAATTTCAACGAAGTTGGCGAGACGTTCAACACAAAAGGAATGGGCGTCAACCTGAAGCTGGGGATGATCGTCAAGCCTGCTGAATTTATTCGGCTCGGTTTAGCTGTCCATACGCCCACCTGGTACAGCCTGGAAGATTCGTACGGCGGCTATATGAGCACGGACCTGGAAGGATTCCGCAGCACGCCGGGCACCATCACCACGCGCGATCGCAGCCTGCCCGGTTATGTGCCCGCGTTTTACCGCTATGAATTGATGAGCCCCTGGAAATTCATGGTCAGCGGTTCTTATGTGCTCCGCGAAATCGAAGATGTAACGAAGCAAAAAGGCTTCATCAGTGCTGATATCGAATATGTCACCTATAAGTCTAATAAATTCCGCAATTCCGAAGATTATGAAGACGATGGATATTATGAATCGGTGAATGAAACTATCAAAGATTACTACGGAAATGCGTTCAACTTCCGCGTCGGTGGTGAATTGAAATTCACGACGATCATGACACGCCTCGGTTTCTCCTATTATGGCAATCCTTATGCAGATGCCGAATTGAAAGCAAACAGGATGTTCATCAGCGGAGGATTGGGCTATCGCAATGCAGGGATCTTTATTGATCTGACGTACGTGCATGGCATTACCAAGGATGTAAACTTTCCTTACAGGCTGCCTGACAAGGCTAATACCTTTGCCAACACAAAGACCACGGGCAGCAATATTATGCTCACGCTGGGCTTTAAGATCTGATGATGGTGAAAGTGCGTTAAGCTTCCGGCAGATGATTAAGGATATCCTCCATGGCTGAGGGGTGAAACCATTGCATGGTGCTGTCCCTGCGGAACCAAGTGAGTTGCCTTTTCGCATATTGCCGGGTATGCTGGCGAATGAGTTCCACCGCCTCAACCAGCGTGGTTTTTCCGTCCAGGTAATCGAATAATTCAGCATAGCCAACGGTCTGCAATGCTTTCAGGTGCCGGTAGGGTCTTAACCGAATGACTTCTTCGAGCAGCCCCTCCTCCATCATCTGGTCCACACGGGTGTTGATGCGTTTGTATAGATCAACCCGTGGCATGTCAAGCCCGATGCGGATGATATTGAAATCGTGATCAGCTTTCCGGCCCTTATGAAAGCTGAGAATTGATTTCCCTGTAGCTTCCACCACTTCCAAAGCACGCATCATCCGATGCGGATTTTCCATTTCACCGGAAATCGCAAACAGCGGATCATGTAGCCGTAGTTGTTGTTGCAGCCAGGCCTTTCCCTCCCTTTCATAAGAGCGGTTTATTCTTTCCCTAATAAGGAGTGGGATTTCGGGAATATCGTCCAGTCCGTCACAGAAAGCCCGGATATAAAGTCCGGTACCGCCGCACATGATCACGACAGACCTACGGCGAAACACCAGCAAAGCCTTTTCAACGGCATAGTCGGCAAAGCCGGCTGCGTTTACTTCATCTTCGATGGAATGAGATGCGATAAAAAAATGCTGCGCCTGCGCAAGTTCTTCCGGGGCAGGCCGGGCGACACCAATGTTCAATTCCTTGTAACATTGCCGGCTATCGGCAGAAATGATGGCGGTATCATAATATCGGGCAAGCTCGATGGCCACGCTGGTCTTACCAACGGCGGTTGGCCCTGCCACAACGATCACCGTTTGTCTCCTGTCCTGTATCACGCTACTTTGTGTAAATGGATCGGAAAATCAGGCTTCGTCATCTTCTGAACCGGTTTGATCTTCGGCACCGAGATCTTCACCGTCTTCATCCTTTTCCCCAAACCCTTCACCGACCTGTGAGAGATCGTATTTCTCTTCGACATCGGCAAATTTCTCGCCAAGAAGCCCTTTGGTTCCATACTGGCTGGGAGCGATTCCTTCCGTACGCACCGTAGAGGGATAACCAATGCGTGCATTTTCTTCCTTTGATATATTGATCAGTTCTACGAGAAAGGTCCAGTTCTTATTGAAGTCGTAATGGTAGATAAATTTCTGATTCGGATCTTTGATCTCTGACCCGATCGTGGTGTCCTGCATCAGCAGCGGTGGAACCTTGTAAGGTTTATCATACACCTCGAGGCTGATCTCGCGACCACGTTGCCAGTGGTCATTGCTCCGGTAAAACGTAGCCTTGTGTTTGCTGTCGAATTCATATGCTTTCAGGATAGATTCATGGAGTTCCCTGAAAGATTGGGTATGACGTATCACCACATCCCTGTAAACGCTTTCATCTTCTTCAAAATAGATCCGGAATTTCAGTATAGCCATACTACGAATTTAAGGATTCTTTGCTTTTATTCCCATCGTTGCTGCTTTTGCAAGCAGGAACGCTGTTGCTGCCTCCATGGTATTTGGGATGTCTCCATCGAGGATCGCATCCTTCAATGAATCTTTCAAAATCCCTACCGGTTTTGATGGTGCCAGGCCGAACATCGCCATTATTTCTTCGCCGTTCACCGGTGGTTGCCAGGACCTTAACTGATCCTTTTCCTCCACTTCCCTGCATCGCTCGCGGACCGCCTGGAAATTTTCCAGGTATCGCCTCACTTTATACTTGTTCTTGGAGGTGATATCTGCTTCGCATAAGGTCATCAGCGCATCGAAATCTTCGCCGGCGTCAAACAACAATCGCCGGATCGCGCTGTCAGTGATGTTTTCCTTTGTTACGCTGATGGGTCGCAGGTGAAGTTCCACCAGTTTCCGTACGAACCGCATCTTATCGCCCAATGGCAGTTTCAGGCGGGTGAAAATCTTTGGCACCATCCTGCCTCCGACAACCTCATGGCCGTGAAATGTCCATCCATGACCTTCCTCGAACCGCTTGGTGGCGGGCTTGGCAATATCGTGCAGCACGGCGGCCCACCTGAGCCACAGGTCGTCAGACACCGCCGCCACATTATCGATCACCTGCAGGGTATGGTAAAAATTATCCTTGTGTCCATGCCCATCGATGTATTCAGCACCAGCGAGATCCACCATTTGGGGAAAGATCAACTGTAGCAAACCGGTTTTATACAGTAAATCGAAGCCAATCGAAGGTTTTGCCGACAGCAATATTTTATTGAGCTCAACCGTGATCCTTTCCTGTGATACAATGCTGATCCTGTCTGCATTTGCTTTGATCGCAGCAAGTGTATTTTCTTCGATATTAAATCGGAGCTGTGTTGCAAACCGGATCGCGCGCAGCATGCGAAGGGGATCATCACTGAAAGTAATATCGGGATCAGTGGGGGTTCGGATGATCCTGTTTTTCAGGTCTTCCAGGCCGTTGAATGAATCAATGAGTGTTCCGAAGTCATGGTTGAGGCTTACGGCCAGGGTATTGATGGTAAAGTCACGTCGCTCCTGGTCATCTGAAAAGCTGCCGGCTTCCACTATCGGATTCCGGCTCTCGCGCCGATAGCTTTCCTTCCTGGCTCCCACAAATTCCAGCTCAAATGGTGTGGGGAGATCGAGGGCCGGGTTTTCGGGTGGAAGTTCAACAACGATTTGCGCGGTACCGAAATTCCTGAAATAGCTCACACGCGGAACCGGCTGGAACAATGAAGCTACCCGGCCCGCGAGTTCAATGCCATCTCCAATGCAAACGATGTCCGCATCTTTTGATGGCCGGTCGAGCAGCCGGTCGCGAACAAACCCTCCCACCAGGTATGCTTCCATACCGGCTTCGCTGGCAGCCTTTGCGACTTTCAGAAGAATGCTGTTATAATTTTCCGGAAAATGCAGTTCCATAAAAGACGGCAAAGATAACGCATCGCATCATGGCCGGATGACAAGAGCCTCACCATCTTTCCAACGATAGATTGCAGAAGGCGAAGCCGGGGTCATTTCGTCGCGGCGATGATAGGCAACATAGTCAACTGCACCGACGATTTCTTTTGAAATGTCGCCGTAAACCTGTGGTGAAGGTTGTCCTGACCTGTTGGCAGAGGTAGAGACAAGCGGTTTGCGTAATCGCCGCAGGAGGTGACGGCAGTAGCTGTCATGGCAGATGCGGATGGCAATGCTACCATCACTCGCAACGAGATTTTCGGCCAGACCGATGGCACCATCGAATATCATGGTGGTGGGCTTAGCCTGTTGCTCAAGAAAAATAAACGCGGCTGGATCCGGTGCTGCTACGTATTGCATGATCTCCCGCTCGTCAGCAACCAGGATGATCAATGCTTTGCTATCGTCTCTTTGCTTGATCCTGTAAATATCCGCAACAGCTTTTTCATTCGTTGCATCACAGCCGAGGCCCCAGATCGTGTCAGTGGGATAAAGTATCGTGCCGCCTGCACGTAGGGCGACTAAAGCATTCTCAATGTCCTGTTCGAAATTCATAACACCGATTGATAGACATCCATGACTGATTTCACATAGATTTCCGGACTGAATCTTTCCGCATACTTCGTGCCCTTTTCCTTCATGGATGCAGCCAGGGCTGGATCTTCGGCGATGCGTTTCATTCCTTGAGCGATCTCAGTTGCGTTGTCAGGGTTCACATAGTATGCAGCATCACCGCCGGCCTCCGGCAGACAGGAGACGTTGGAGGTGATCACAGGCAGTCTGCAGCAGAGTGCTTCCAGCACAGGAGCACCAAACCCTTCAAAATAGGAAGGATAAAGCATTGCGGTGGCCAACTGGTAGATGGCCGGCAGATCCTGCGTAGACAGGTAACCGGGGATGGAGGGAGCCTCAGGATTTTCTGATAGAAAAATGATCTTCTTCTCCAGGTCATGCTGAAGGATAAAATCTTTCACCTTGGTATAATAGGTCCCCTTCCCTTTCCCGATCACGACCAGCGGTATATCATTTTCCTGGCGGAGGAGGAACATGGCCTTGCAGACATTCAGAAGATTCTTACGGTCGTTGATGGTGCCTACTGAGAGATAGAATTTTTCCGGCAATCTGTATTTCGCAGCAATGGCGGCTTTTGTTTCCTCAGATGCAATCTGTAAAAAGAGCGGGGAAGCGCTTTGGTAACAAACGGAGACTTTAGCTGGCGGTACTTTGTAAAATTCGATGAGATCCTGCCTCGTCTGCTCGCTGATGGCGATGATGTGGTCGGCATGCCTGCACGCATACTTATACTTGCGTGTGTAGATGCGTACGTCTATCGGATTGTATTGTTCCGGGAATCGCTCATGGATGAGATCATGGATCGTGACGACTGATTTTGTACCGGTGCGATGTATGCCAACTGGTATTTCATGACTCAGGCCATGGTATAAGTTGATTTTGTGTTTAGCCATTTCGCCCGTCACACCGCTGCTCCGCCATGCAGATGAAAACAGTTTGGAAAAAAAGCCGGTGGGTCTTATTTCATGCACGTTGGCCAGGTCATTGAAATTCCAGCGCCTGCTTTTTTTCGGATTGAAAAGGTAATACTGGTTGTCCGGGTAATAATTGCTGAGCAACCGGATGAGGGTGCGGCTGTAATACCCCAGGCCGGTATTGTTATGATAGGCGCGTTTGGCATCAAAGCCGATATGGAGCGGAGACATAAGCAGCGAAATTAAATTATCCCGTTTAGTAAACGGGCTGGTTTTTTATCTTCGCGCAAATAAAAAAAATGAAAGATCTGATACTGGAAGCCTGGGGACAGCGCGATTTGCTTAAAGATGGAAAATACAGCGATACCGTTAGGGCGGTGATCGAGGAAGTGGATAAAGGAAGATTGCGCGTGGCTGAACCTGGTGAAACTGGCTGGCAGGTAAATGAATGGGTAAAACAGGCCATCCTCATGTATTTCGGCATTCAGCAGATGCAGACCTGGGACCTGGAGCCGTTCGAGTTTTATGACAAAATGCTCCTGAAGAAGAACTACAAGGAACTCGGTGTACGCGCAGTGCCGCACGCTGTGGCGCGGTATGGTGCCTACCTGGCAAAGAATGTGGTACTCATGCCGAGCTATGTAAATATTGGTGCCTTTGTGGACGAAGGGACGATGGTCGACACCTGGGCGACAGTAGGAAGCTGTGCTCAGATCGGTAAGGGCGTGCACCTGAGCGGCGGTGTAGGCATCGGTGGCGTACTCGAGCCATTGCAGGCATCCCCCGTGATTGTGGAGGACGGATGTTTCATTGGTAGCCGGTGTATCGTGGTGGAAGGGGTGATCGTGGAAAAAGAAGCGGTACTGGGTGCAAATGTGGTGTTGACGCAATCAACAAAGATCATAGATGTCAGCGGCGCCGAGCCGATCGAATACAAAGGGCGTGTGCCTGCGCGCAGTGTGGTGATACCCGGAACGTATGCAAAAAAATTTCCAGCAGGTGAGTACCAGGTTGGTTGTGCGTTGATCATCGGGCAACGGAAGCCAAGCACTGACCTGAAGACGAGCCTGAATGATGCGCTGAGAGACTTTAATGTTTCTATCTAAATTTCACGCAAGAGGTTTCACGCAAAGGCGCAAAATGAACAGCCAAGAACGCAAAGTAATTCCTGGATCTTTGCTCACTTTGCGGCTTTGCGTGAAATAAAAAAGCCCCCAGCATTGCTGAGGGCTTTTTGTGCCCAGGACTGGATTCGAACCAGCACACCTCGCGGCGCTGCCACCTGAAGACAGTGCGTCTACCAATTTCGCCACCTGGGCCCGAATTGGGTTGGCAAAGATAAGGGGAAACAACATTTTTTCGATCCTTTGACAGAAAAATATCAGGGATGCCTGCCAGAATTTCGTTTTACCGCGCCGGAACGGTTCTTGCCGCTACCTTTTGAAAAAAGTATATGCAATCTTTCAGTGAAATAATAAAGTCAGATACGCCGGTTCTGGTCGATTTTTATGCCGACTGGTGCGGGCCCTGCAAGGCCATGACTCCGGTGATCAAAGAAGTGGCCCAGGCTGTGCAGGGCCAGGCAAAGGTGCTGAAGGTAAACATTGATCAGAGCCAGGCCGCTGCGCAGGCCTACCAGGTCCAGGCTGTCCCTACGTTTATCATTTTCAAAAACGGAAAAATTGCCTGGCGACACTCAGGAATGATCGATAAGAACAGCCTTGTCAATCAACTCCGTCAGGCTGCCGGATAGTCCATGTGTGACTTCCGCCGTCAGTCATTAAGGTCATGACTTAGCGCGTCGGACAATAGAGTTTTTTTTTAACGATCTCTGTTCCGGAAGCTGCTATTTTCTTCGTATATTTAAAGTTGTGAAAGCAGCGATTAACATACCTCAACATAGTGCTGCCGGCGGCTCCAGAGCGTTGTCGGTTGGTCTAGCTGCTGCACCTTTTATTCCTTTCGCGTTTGTGAATCAAAAAGCCTTTGGTACGCTCACCCCGGCTTGAAAGCAGTTGCTTTCACCCGGGGTTCCTGGTTTTCACTGATTCTTTTTATCGTCAATTTATTTTTGCAATGGTTCGACATCATTCATCGAATGCAGCGGACAACCTGGTGGTATGGGTATTGTTGCTGCTTAATGCACTGATTTTAAAGGAAGCTTATCTTTTTAAACCCGACTATTACTGGTGCCTCGTGGTGACTGCTCCCCTGTTTGTCATGGCGCTATTTCGCCTGAGAGTCCGGAGACCTGTGAGGCCGAGGGCTTCACGCAAGATCATTAAAGAAGCCAGGGCGGAGCGGGAGCTGGAGTCTAACCTCGCGTAGAGAGGTAGTTACCAGCAAAGAGGCAACCCTTCGACAGGCTCAGGGACCGAGTGAGCAAAGAACGCAAACATCCAGCATCCAGCATCCCGCATCCAGCATCCCGCATCCAGCATCCCGTATCACCCCACGACCGCTTCATACACCCGCCCGAAGCGGTCGGTGGCGCGTACGGTGATCTTTTTTGCCGTCTGTGATGGCGTGGCGATGAACAGATGGTCCGTGAGATTGGGCTCTACCCATTTATGTTTCTGCGGCAACTGCGGGCCTTTGTATAGATTCACAGCCGCCGGATCATAACCAAGATGTTGTTGCATTACACCCTTCAGCTCTCCATCCTCCAGCCATTCTATTTTCCATTTTGCATCCCAGTTCCATACATTGGCGAGTATGGCACCGGGCTGGCCTTCTACGCTGTTGCGGGGATAAACAGTCAACTGATGATCGCGGTCGCGGCCAACACTTTTGTAGTACCAGCTAATCTTGTCGCCATCCACCTCATACACACCATAGCCGTTGGGCGTGCCATCACCACAGATCGGGCCGCTCCACCAGGCGCCACATACTGTGCCATGATTGTGCTCCATGATATTGTCCTTCTCCCAGTTTTCGTTGAAATGCGTATGGCCACTCATTATATGAACCTTGTAATTTTTCAGTAAAGCATAGAGTGCTTCGCGGTTACTGGTCACACCGCCCAGACTTTCCTCCTTCGCTTTGGTACGTGTTTTCACTCCATTATTGGTTGGTATGTGTACAGACAGTACAATGGTACTACCCGGAGGCACGTGGGCCAGGTCTTTCTCCAGCCAGCTCAACTGCGCTTCGGAAATGTACCCGATATATTTATGACCTGTGCCAATAAAGAAGACATTGTCCAGCACTACATAATGGATTCGCCCGCGATTAAAGGAATAGTAGGTTGGTCCGAAATGTTTCTTGAATGTACCCTGTGAACCATCATCGGTGCGGGCATCATAATCCATATCATGATTGCCGATGACCTGGAAGAAGGGCGCGCCGGTGATGGCCACGGCTTCTTTATAATCTGCAAACAGGTCGAACTTATCGAACACCAGATCGCCGCAACCCATGCCATGCACAGGCAGGTTCCCAAATGATTGCACAAGCGCTTTCGTGTCCGGTGCAGACGTTGCCTTTAGCAATTCTGCATCCTCTTTGCTATTCAACTGCGTATCTCCCCAGAGGATGAACGCATGCTTATCGTCTCCTCCGGAGATTGATGAAAGCCGAAAATCAAGGTCCTGGCTGCTGGTTGATTTGTTGATTGGCTTATAAAATGCTGCAATTCCTTTCTCGTGAGGAATCGTGAATCCGGCGGGCAGTGAGATATAGAGAAACTCCGCATTGCTGTGCGCAGCAAAATTATACCGTCCGTCACCACCGGTGGTTACTACATTGAATCCATCTGTCACCACCACTCCTTTCAATGCCTTGCCATCACCGGTGATCCTGCCCCTGACCCCAACTGCACGATAGCGGTCAGCGGGCTGTGCAAGTATTGCAGAGGCAGGCAGTGTGGCAGTGGCGGAGAGCAGTCCGATATTTCTTAAAAAATGTCTTCTTAGCATAACTGAGATTAAGTGTGTTTACAAAATTTATTGCTGCCACCAGACTTTTGAGTTGATGTTGTCTCCTCCCATCCATTGTGCAGCCTGGGCATAATTTTCAGGGTTGTTGGTGCGAACAGGCAAAGGATATTCAAATCTTGAAGGCATCACGCCGCCATTGATCATACCCGGCTCCACCGGCAACACCGGCAATCCTGTACGGCGATAGTCGAACCATTGCTGGAAATCTACAAAATACATCGCATAGTATTTCTGGAGCATGATTCTTTCAAGTGTACCGTTGAATGCAGAAGCCGGATTGGTTGTATAGTCAGCCGGCATATTGGCACCCCACTGCTCGATTGCAGCCTTAACGCCTTTGTCATAGGCTGCTTTTGCGGCAGCCATATCGCCTTTACGAAATGCGAGCTCGGATTTAATGAACTCTACTTCCGCGTAAGGCAGTATCGGACAAATCATCGGGCCGGTAACCAGCGCCTGCAGACCATTGGAGGGAATATAATCAAACTGGGATTCGCTGCCCGCGTACCCAGACGGAATTCCTTTGTACCCGATATTGGCGGTCCCTGCTGCATTTCTCGCCTGTGAGGAAAACCGGCTGCGGCGTGGGTCATTGAATGCATTCAGGCTGTCAAGAAAAAATTTGCCCATTGCCCTGAATGTCGTGAAGTCAATCGGCCGTCCCCAGGGTGAAACCTGCGGCGTGATGCCGGAGAGACTCAACACAGCAGCCTCTGCATTCGACGTGAAAACGGGGTATGTAGCGGGATCACTGATCATTGCACCCAGTTTGTCAAGCGTATTCAACTCTTCGCGGCCCGACAGGCGCATGAGCAGACGATATTGCAATGAGTTGCAGAATTTTTTCCATTTGCTGACATTGTTGGCGAACAGTATTTCCGTGCCGTAGATCATCGCTTTTGTCGTGTTGAAAAGCATATTTGCCGAATCGAGGTCTTTGATAAGCCGGCCATAGATAACTTCCTGGCGGTCAAATTTCGGCTGGAAAAGTTGTTCATCACCTCTTGCAGCTTCCTCCATCGGCACATCACCAAAGCAGTCTGTGAGGTTCGCATATACCCATGCGTTCAATGTCATGGCGATCGCCTGGTAGTTTGCATCGCCCGCCTTCACTGCAGCGGCTTTCATTTCCCGGATGTTGGTGATCCACCTGTAGTACGTGTTCCATGTGCTGTTGCCGATGTTGTCCGAGAGGTCATACCGGTGAACGCCGCCTGAAACGCTTGGGAATGGCAACATCACCTGCATCAGGTTGAATGTGATGTCATCGCTGCGTTTCATGTTGAAAGCTGCCAGTTCATAGATGATCGGGTTAAGCAAAGTGCCGGGACTGATATCGTCGATCCGGTTGGGATCGGTATTCGTTTCAATAAAGTCTTTGGTACAGGATTGAAATGTGATCGCGATGGCAAGCGCTAATGCGGTCAATCTGAATATTTTTTTCATAAAAATTTTCCGTTGATGTTTAGAATTTCAGTGTCAGGTTGATACCCATGGTGCGGGTGGAAGGCATCTGGCCCATCTCCACGCCGGGCAGCAACGTATTTCCATTCAATGCTGCAGTTTCGGGGTCAAAAATGGGAAAGCTGGTCAGCATCAGCAGGTCGCGCCCATAGAGAGCCACCGTTGCCTGGCGGATAAACGTGCGTTGCAGCCTGTTTTTGGGGATCGAGTATTCAAGTCTCGCCTCGCGGAGCTTCAGAAAAGATGCATCAAATGAATTCGCCTCTACATTTGCGCGGCGATAATACTCCGTGTAATAGTCCACCGGCAATACCTTTTTTGTGTTTGGTGCATAGTGTCCGTTGCCATCCCTTACCACACCTTCACCTATGATGAAGTTCTCTTCGCGTCCGCGCAGGGTGTGCTTGAGTTTTCCCTGCTCCGTCATTTTGTGATGTGTCTGGGAATAAATAATACCGCCATATTGGCCATCAACAAGGAAGCTGAACCGGAAATTCCTGTAGGAGAATTCATTTTGGATGCCGCCTTTCCAGTCTGCAAATGCGCGACCGATGTATTGTATCTCAGTTGGACGCTCCGGCAGGCCATCTGCGGTGTAAACGATCTGACCATCAGGAGAACGCACAAATCCGAACCCATAGATATCGCCGGTGGTACCACCTACTCTTGCCTGCAGGGTTGCGTTTCCACCATAGCCTATGTCCTGCTTACCAATACCTCCAAACTCTTCTGCCAACGCCAGTACACGGTTCTGGTTTTTTGCCCAGTTGATCGTTGTTGTCCATTTGAAATCTTTGGTCTGAACGGGGGTGGCATTAAAGATCACTTCTATACCGCGGTTACGAACCTCACCAGAATTGATGATTGCGCTGGTATAACCCGTGGTTGGGTCGAGCGGTACCGGTACGATCTGGTTGCGGGTGGTATTGTTATAGAAGGTAAGATCAAGTCCAAGCCTGTTTTTAAGGAAACGAACATCAAGTCCAGCTTCGTAGTTGGTGGAGATCTCAGGTTTCAGGTTGGCGTTGTACAACACCTGGTTAACAGATCCGGAACTGGCGAACTCGGATGTGCCATAGTATTTCTGGGTCTGGTATGGATCACTGTCATTGCCGCCATCAGCAACAGACAGGCGCAGCTTTGCAAAGCTGACAGCCCGGGGAAGCTGAAAGATATCGGAGAGGATAAAACTGGCATTCACCGAAGGATAGAAAAATGACCAGTTGTTTTCGGGCAATGTGCTGGACCAGTCGTTGCGTGCCGTCACATCGATGAAATATTTATTCTTATACCCGATAGCTGCGAGTCCATAGAGACTGTTTACTTTATAATTTTTATCATAAACCTTCACCATTGCCGCAGCCAGGCCGTTGGAAAGTTTGAATACTCCCGGAATGACAAGTCCTTCGACATAGCTGTCCGTACGGCTATACTTGTGCGACATGGCATTGCCGCCAACGGAAGCCGATAGTGAGAAGTCCTGTCCCAGTTTTTCTTTATAAGAAAGCAGGAAATCGGTATTCACTTCAAAGTCCGTGATCGCCTGTTCCTTGTAATAACCGCGCAGGAAGTTTGCCGTACTGAAAGGACGCTTCTGCTCACGGCCCTCATCCATCATGTTTATGCCTGATCTTACCAAAAGATCAAATTTTGGTGAAATGGTATAGGTTGCCGAGATGCTTCCAACAACTGAGTTGCTGGCAACAGCATTGGTCATCTCATAAGCGATAAGATAGGGATTGTCGATAAATGAACTGAAGGGATGGATTTGATCTACCTGTTCTGCACCGCGCTTCCATTTGTCCCTGTACCAAGCAAGGTCCACATTGGGATTTTGGAAGATCATAAAATAAGCGATGGATTGATTGTTATATCCTGTTGCAGGCAGGTTATCGCTGGTCTTGTTGGTGTAGTTCGCTTTAGTGGTGATACGGAGCCTGTCTGAAACTTTATAGTTCAGGCTGGTCTGCGCAGTGATCCGCTCATAGCCTGTATTCGGCATTATCCACTCATTTTTGGAATGTGTCACGGAAAGGCGCGCCGTGCCTTTGTCATTGCCGCCCTCCATGGCGATGCTGTTGGTGAGTGTGAATCCCGTGCGCCAGAAGTCTTTGATATTGTTTTTATACGGTCTCCAGGGAGTTCTTACATCGCCCCTGCCCTGCTTTACCGGGTCGTACTGGTAATATTCCTGGCCGGCGAATGCGGGACCATAGGCACTGCTGGTGCCGCTGGTGCTTGCACCATCTTCGGTAGCGCCATAAGAATAATATTTCTCTCCATTGCTGTTCACTGCTTTTCCTGTTCCCTGGCCGTACTGATATTGGTAGTCGGGCCAGTGCAGGACATTGTTCAGACTGAAATTCGAGTTGAGGGTGATACCAATACCATTATTTTTTTTCGAACCCGACCGGGTGGTGATCAGCACGGCACCATTTCCTGCGCGGCTTCCATAAAGCGCGGAAGCACCAGGCCCCTTCAATACGGTGATGCTTTCGATGTCATCTGGGTTTATGTCCCCGATGCCGTTCCCAAAATCGATGGGTACATCATTTCCCGAGCCTGCGCCATATGCATTATCCACGCCGGATGTGGTCATGTTGCGATTGCTCATCGGCACTCCGTCCACCACGATCAGGGCGTTGTTATTATTTGGGTTCAATGAAATATCGCCCCGCAGCGTGATCCTTGTTGAGTTCACCGGGCCGGAGCCTGATGAAAGCAGTTGCAAGCCTGCGACTTTACCAGACAAAGCAGAAGACCAGTTATTGGAACGGGCGTCATTCACCTCTTCCCCACCGATCTGCTGCGCTGAATAGCCTAACGCCTTTTGCTGCCTGGATATCCCGAGGGCGGTGGTGACAGTGACCTCGCTCATCTGACGCACAGATGGCCTAAGGGTAATCTGCAATGGGGTGGCACCCGCCTGCACAACAACATCAGAAAGTTGTTGCGCTTCGAAGCCAACATAGGTTATTTCCAGGGCAATTGTTGTGCCCAGGGGAAACGAGGTGAACCGGAAAACGCCGTTCTCATCAGAGATCACGGTGGTTTTACCTGACACTCCTTTACCGCTAGCCTGGACGGTAACGCCAGCGACAGGTTCTGATTTTTCATTGACAATTCGTCCCGAGAGTACAGGGTTCTGCTGGGCATGTACGCCTGAACAAAAAAGAAAAACGACGATGGCCAGGCATGTGGCGAAAGTCGTTTTGCAGCGTTGAAGCAGTTGGCCGGTGTGCATAGTTGTTGTTTGAATTTTTCCTGGTTAAAAACTGTCTTTTATTTCTGTGCTATGATTGTTGACAAAAAATCGGAATCGATTGCCGGTGGCATTTCATTCGCATCGTCATCGTACATTTTCCAGATACGGATAAAGAGATCATTGATTTCTTCGGCGCTCAAAAGCCTTATCCAGATTGGATCTTCAAAGGATGTTGGTAAAAGAAAAAGTAGAAATTCCCACAGATCCTGTTCGACCTGATCATGAACCTTCCTACAATGGCAATACGTTTTCATTTGCAGATGATGCCTATTTCACGCCTGAAAATCAAAAACCCGCCAGTTCAAAAACACCCTTAATGATTTGGTAACACGCACTCCTTTCCTTTGCGTCATAAAAAATAAAAAAGCGATGGAGAGAGGAATGGAAACTGAATACGAGGATGTATTTCGGGCTACCCGCGGACGGCTGTACTCATTCCTGCAAAAACTTTTACATGATCCATCTTTGGCAGAAGATTGCATGCAGCAGTGTTACATGAAGCTCTGGGAGGTATTTGGGGAAATCGACCGGAACCGTGATTTACTGCCGCTCCTGTATGTCTATGCGCGGAATGCGGCAATAGATACTTTCCGCAAGAATAGAAAGTACATTCACCTCGCGGACCTGGTGAAAAAGATGGATGAATTTCGAGTGGCCGCAGGCAGCAACCACTATGCGGAAGACAGGGAACAGATGAAGCTATTGGAAGAAAAAGTCAATCGAATGCCTCTCCGGCGCAGGGAGGTATTTCGACTTATCCGGCTGGAAGGATGCAGTTACCGGGAAGCCGCGGCCATGCTGAATATCTCGGTATCAACGGTAGAGAAACACATTACCGCAGCAGGAAGGACGCTGATGGAGGCGCAGACCAGTCACTGAACCGGTGAGCTGGGATGACCGCCACGGAATTGTCTGTAAAATGTAATTAACAAGTTTTTATACACGCCTGTTAATTACTAACCGACGCGGAAGCGGCAAAATGGCACGATTTTACGACAGCTACGGAAAATTCAGAAATGAAGCTTTTGAAATCCAGTGGCCAGACCAAAAAGTTGCTCATGAAACTTGTGATGGATGAGATAAATCTGAACAAAGAAACCCGTCATCTGCACAAGATGATCGTCATGAGCCGTCAATATGAGTTCCTTCGCAAACGTCTTGTTTCGGTACTCAATAATGCTTCGCCACTTCCTCTGGCATCGCGCATCTCCATGAATTAGCGGTCATCCAGTTTAGCTTTCAGCAGCAATTCATTGATATGCTCCAACTGGCTGAAGTTGGGATGTTCCACTTTCGCTTCGATCTGTTCGTGCGCCCATGTAGTATGATAAGGAATGTGAACTGCGTATCCGCCCAGTTCCAGGACAGGAAGTATGTCTGATTTGATTGAATTACCAATCATCATGAATTCTTCCGGCCGGCAGTCCAGATGTTTCAATAATTTCTGGTAATCCTTCACATGCTTTTCACTCATGATCTCGATATGGTGAAAATAATGTGCAATACCAGACTTTATGAGTTTCCGCTCCTGGTCAAGCAGGTCTCCCTTTGTTGCCACCACGAGGCGATATTTGCCGGATAACTGCTTCAACACATCCTCGATCCCCTCCAGGAGTTCGATAGGCCTGTTCAGCAATTCCTGTCCAAGACGGATGGATTCGCGTATGATCTTTGGGTCCAGTGTATCACCAGTAACATTCAACGCTGTCTCGATCATGCAAAGCATAAATCCTTTCACTCCATATCCATATAAGGGCAGGTTACCGATCTCTGTTTTAAACAGTTCCTTTGCCAGTGAATGTGCCGGCATGTAATCCTCGAGCAAGCCGCAAAATTTCTGTTCGGTTTCCTGGAAATAAGGCTCATTTACCCAGAGGGTGTCGTCCGCGTCAAAGGCGATCACTTTTACATCGTGCAGTTGTTTCATTTCTTCCATTGTGACTGCAAATATAACCTGCTATACAGCAGATATACTAGTTCCCTTGTCCTATTCTCCGCTGTTCATCCTGTGCACTGCCAGAACCCTTGCGTTGTTGTACTGACTGCCCTTTGGAAAATCTCCAGGAGAATGTGAGTGATACGCGGCGGTTGTCCCAACGGTTTGTGACAAACATATCGATGTTGTCATGCACAACCTTCACGTTGACCTTCTGGAATTCGAATGGATCGATCACGCTCAGCTTGAGGGTAGCCTTTTTCTTCATGATCTGTTTGCTCGCGCCGAAGGATAACTGGTACATCGGATCGATGATGAACATACTTGTCTCGAGTGCTTTGCCCTGGTAAAAGCCGCTGATCTCTGCGCCCCAGGTGCCGGCAAACCGAAACTGCTGGTTCATGTTGATAGCGAACGTCGTTGCGTCGGTGCTCAGCATGGCATTATTGACAAGGCCTTTATAATAATTGTTAAAGACATTTCCATAGATGCTCGTGGTCCACCATTTTGTAATGGGTGCATTGTAGCTGACAGCCAGGCCGATATTCCGGCGGCGTGCTACATTCTCTCTCGTCTGGAAGGTCACCTTTGTTTCGTCGTTCTGTTTAAGAATATCGTTAATGATATCGGTCGTGTATGTATAGTTCAGGGTTGTGCTCAGTTTTCCCCCGAAGATGTGGCTCAGCTCAACATTATGTGTAAACTGTGGCGTCAGGAATGGATTACCCTGGTTGTAAGTATAGAGATCAAGAAACCGCTGGAAAGGGTTCAGGTCCTGGTAGTTCGGCCGGTCAATCCGACGGCCGTAGGATAGGCCAAACTGGTTCTTGTCGTTCATTGAATAGCTGACATAGGCGGTAGGGAACAGTTGAAAATAGTCACGCTTGATCTCCTTTGCTTTCAATACCTGCTTGCCCGTTGAGGCGGTATATTCACCACGAAGACCAGCCTGAATACCCCATTTGCCCTGTTGCTTACTGAAGTTCAGGTAGGCCGCACTTATCTGTTCGTCATAGGCAAAATGATCTTTCCTTACATCATCCACCCATTTGTCCTGGGTTCCATCAAATGTCTCGTAAGGTGCGTTATTATCTGTTTTCACCAGACTTGCTTTTAATCCTGCCTCAAACTTTGCACCGCCTTTGAGCGGGTGCGCGTAATCCAGCTTACCGCTGTAGATGTCGATGGCAGATGGAAGAATGCCGCGAAGCAGGTATGGTGTCGATGGGGTGTTTGGATTGGTAACGCGATTATCGGTGTACTGATTCAGCGTGGCGGTGTACCGGATCACATCCACATCTGCAGTCAGCTCCCGCCCTGCTTTATCGAGCTGCTTGCGGAAATTGAAATTGGCGCTTACATTGTCCCATGGATTTTTGGTACGGTTCAATGCACTTATGGAAGAGTCCACCGATGTGCTGCCTTCTTTGAAAAAATCACCAAGGCTGGTATTGACAGCACGACGCTTTGCGACGGTCCCATTTACCGTAAAACCAATGGTGGTGGTATTGTTAAGGGAATAGTCAAGGCCGACCCGGGCATTATAAGATGAACTTACGTTGTTTGAACGGCCCACCTGGTCAAATACATTTGTAGTGGTGGCGCCACGGAAACGGCGTGTCAGCGTTTGAATGCTGTAATTTTCCCAGTAAGTATATCCTGCGTTAGCGAAAATGTTCACCTTATTTTTTCTGAAGTTGAAATTGGCGCTATTGGGTGATTTCGGATATTTCCCCTGTACATAGCTGACGTTGATGCCACCGTTGAAACCGGTCTGGCGGCTTTTTTTCGTGCGGATATTGATCACACCGGAGTTACCCGCTGCATCGAATTTGGCAGAAGGTTGGGTCATGATCTCTACCTGGTCTATCTGGCTTGCTGGAAGGCTGCGCAGGAGGTTGGCGAGTTCGGTACTGCTTAGATAAGTAGGCTTGCCATCCATCATCACTACCACTCCCTGTTTTCCTTTGAGGCTGATATTGCCGTCCCGGTCAACGGATACTCCCGGCGATTTTTCCAGTACTTCCATAGCAGTAGCACCCGCATTTGTTGGTGACGCATCCACATTTACCACCATCTTATCGAGCTTCGCTTCGACTAATGGCTTTTTCGACTGTACTGTTACGCCTCCCAGCGCTTTGGTAGCAAGGGTAAGTTGGAATTCCGGCGGCTCGGTTGCAGCGGCAACTATGTAAGGGCCTCCCAGTTTCTCGTCAAAACCAACTCCGGTGATTTTGATAAGGTAGGAACCGCTGTCCACGTACATTTCAAACAAACCGTCCTTGCCGGTAAGGCCAAGCTTAACGAGGCCAGAATCCTTACTTCTCAGCAGCGCGACTGTTGCAGCTTCAGCGGGCTGCGCGTTTGCGGTAACCTTCCCTTTCAGCGGAAATGATTGAGCGGTAGCTGCAGCAGCGAATAAAAAGAAGAAAACGATGGGGAGTATTGTACGTTTCATGAGACAAATATGTCACCGCGGAGATATTTCCCGAGGGTGAATTGTGATGAACTGTTGATTTCACCGTTGAATGGTACGAAAACATTCGTTTTGGATCGGCGATATTATCCTGATCACAAACATGAGGGCAGTACTTGGCATAGTTGTTACTGCACTTATGCAGATCGATTCACTCTAAAACAACATAACATGAAAGCAGCAGTAATTCACGGCCCCGGCAAGATCACCTATGATACCGTTGATGACCCCATATTGAAGGACGAGAGGGATATCATATTAAAAGTTACGTCTACCGCTATCTGCGGATCAGACCTTCATATTTATTCAGGCGGGCTGCCGCAGCCCCGGCCGATGGTGATGGGTCATGAGTTCATGGGTGTTGTGGAAGAGGTGGGCAAAGGTGTAACGAATCTACGCACCGGCGACAGGGTGATTGTTCCATTTCCGATAGCCTGCGGCCATTGCTTTTTCTGTAACCATGAACTGCCAGGCCATTGCGAACACTCCAACCCCGAGCATTATGGACCGGAGGGTGGTATCCTCACCGAGAAAGGTGGTGCGCTGTTTGGCTACACGGACCTTTATGGCGGATATGATGGCGGACAGGCGCAGTATGTTCGTGTTCCCTATGCTGATCATGGTCCGCGGAAAGTGCCTGAGAATTTAACGGATGAGCAGGTGCTGTTTCTCACCGATATTTTTCCAACCGGCTACACGGGCGTGGATTGGGGAAATGTGAGTGGTGGCGAGACCGTCTGCATATTTGGCGCTGGCCCTGTTGGGATCATGGCCGCTAAGAGTGCGTGGCTGCGTGGTGCGGGCCGTGTGTTTATTGTGGATA
>JAEZAM010000004.1 GCA_023430465.1 Bacteroidota bacterium
TGGTGGCCATGAGTGGCGGAATCGACAGTACAGTGGCCGCACTGATGCTGCACGACGAAGGCTATGAAGTGGTGGGAATTACCATGAAAACATGGGATTACAGCGCGAGCGGCGGAAGTAAAAAAGAAACCGGCTGCTGCAATGTGGACAGCTTCAATGATGCCCGCCAGGCAGCAGTTGAACATGGCTTTGCCCATTACATCCTCGATATACGCGAAGAGTTCGGTGGCTTTGTGGTTGAAAATTTCGTTGACGAATATCTCGCTGGTCGCACGCCCAACCCCTGCGTGCTCTGCAACACCCATATCAAATGGCGGGCACTGCTGAAGCGCGCCGACGCACTTGGCTGCGAATTCATCGCCACCGGCCATTATGCCCGCATCCGCGAACATGACAACGGTCGATTCGTGATCAGCAAAGCCATCGATGATACAAAAGACCAGAGCTATGTGCTCTGGGGTCTCCAACAGGACCTGCTTCGCCGCACCCTGCTGCCACTTGCCCCCTACCGCAAAACCGAGATCCGCGATATGGCACTGCGTTACGGCTACCCCGAACTCGCCAAAAAAAGCGAATCGTACGAGATCTGTTTTGTGCCCGATAATGATTACCGCGGATTCCTGAAACGCAAGGTGGAAGGACTTGAAGAACGCGTGAGCGGCGGGAATTTCGTTGATAAACACGGCAAGATCCTCGGGCAGCACAAGGGCTACCCTTTTTATACCATTGGCCAGCGCAAGGGATTGGATATCGCCTTCGGCAAACCGGTGTTTGTCACCCGGATCAATCCGGACACCAACACAGTCGTGCTTGGCGACGAAGAGGACCTGGATCAAAATGAAATGCTGGTGGGCAAACTGAACCTGATCAAATACGACACGATCACGCCGGGCATGGAAGCCGTCACCAAGATCCGTTACAAGGACCGTGGCAGCCTCTCCAATATTTACCTGGAAGATGGCCGGATGCGCGTCCGTTTTTATGAAAATGCCAAAGGGATCGCGCCTGGTCAAAGTGCCGTTTTCTACGAGGGCGATGATGTGATCGGCGGCGGTATCATCCAATCTTCCGTCCTGGTTCCGGGCCTGGAACAATAAGACAATATTTCGACGGGAAAATACGTTTCAGCCGGGGGTTATGAATCCCCGGTTTTGTTTTGTAAATTTACGACCGGCCACGGCCACTAAGTATCCTGGAAATAACTGCATTCGCTATGAAACTTCGCGTCCTGTTCTTCGCCTCCATTATTGCCAGCCTTGCGCTGACCTCCTGCTCCGATAAAGAGGAAATATTTGAAACTGAACTTCTTACCGACTATATGCCGCTTCAACCCGGCAAATACATCACGTACCGCGTTGACTCGCTCGTACAAACTGCTTTCCAGCTCGGTCTTACCACCCGCAGCTACCAGATCAAACACGTGGTGGACAGCGAAATCACGGATAACCAGGGTCGCCCCTCCTACCGCGTTTATCGGTACAGCCGGAATGCTGATGGTTCCGGGGAATGGAATGCCAATGGCTCATATTTCGTGACCATACTCAATGACCAGGTGGAAGTGATTGAAGACAACCTCCGTGTGATCAAATTGCACGCCCCCTTCCGCGAAGGATTTACCTGGAAAGGAAACAGGTATCTCTCCAATGATCCCTACGACTTCTTTGGGTATAACTTCAGCAACGATGATGACATGAGGAACTGGGATTTCTATTATGACATTTTTGAGCCTGTGTTCAGTTTTAATGGCAACGACTACAATGACGTCTACACCGTAGAGCAGCAGGATGATTTTTCCAATGTGCCCATTGTGGATGATGAAAGTTATGGCTACACCAGCCGGTCAGTGGAGCGCTATGCAAAAGGCATTGGCCTCGTTTACCGTGAACACACCCTCTGGGAATACCAGCCCAACCTCAGCGGCGCCGACCCTTACTATACGGGCTTTGGCGTAGTGCAATGGATGATCGATCATAACTGATCCCTTTATTGCGTAAATTCGGCAAGGTCAAACCTTAGAACTTCTATGAAGAAACAGTTCCTGTGCGTCCTGCTGATCCTGCTGACACAACACCTGACAGCCCAGTTAAATCGCTATATCATTGTTTTCCGCCATAAAGGTGGTGGTACAGAAACCATTGCTACTCCCGCCAGCTACCTGTCCGCCCGCGCCCTCGAGCGGCGGGCAAAGCAGCACATCGCTATTGACAGTTCTGATCTGCCTGTTCCCCGTTCTTTCATAGCCACCCTGCATGGCATTCCAAACGTAACGGTATTGAATGTATCACGCTGGCTGAACAGTGCGGTGATCCGCACCACTGATCCGGCAGCCCTTTCAGCAATACAGGCATTGCCTTTCGTACAAAGTACGGCGGGCATTGCAGCCCGGGAAGAAGTGGTACAGGGTAAATTCCGGGAATCCATTGTGAGCGCTGAATCCGCCGGCCGGCAACAGGATATAGAAGAAAATTACTTCAACTACGGCAGCAACTCTTTTGCGGAGATCCATTTGCACAATGGTGAGTTCCTGCACAACGTTGGCCTTCGCGGGCAGGGCATGCAGATCGCGATGCTCGATGGCGGGTACCTGAACTATACAACACTGAAAGCATTCGACAGCGTAAATGCAAACGGACAAATCCTGACCACCTGGGATTTTGTAGCGGGCCACAGTTCCGTGGTGGAAGATCATTCACATGGAATGCAATGTCTTTCCACCATTGCAGCAAACATACCCGGGCAGTTCATCGGAAAAGCGCCCAAAGCTTCGTTCCACCTGTACCGCACAGAAGACGTATCATCTGAATACCCCGTGGAAGAATTCAACTGGGCCTGTGCCGCAGAACGCGCAGACAGCACAGGTGCAGATATCATTTCCTCGTCCCTGGGTTATGGCTATGAATTTTCCGGCGGCTTGCCTGATTATCCCTACAGTATGCTGAACGGAGACATCACGCTTTCGGCAAGGGCTGCAGATCTCGCTGCGCAAAAAGGCCTGCTTGTATTCAATGCAGCCGGCAACTCCGGAAATGATTACTGGCAGAAGATAACTACCCCCGCTGACGCCGACAGCATCATCGCAGTTGGTGCCGTCAGCACCGCAGGAAATGTTGGATCATTCTCGTCGTATGGGCCCTCGGCAGATGGCCGCATCAAACCGGACGTAGCATCAGTAGGTGTCGCAGCGATGATCCAGGGAACAAATAATTCAATCGCTTTCAGCAATGGCACATCATTCGCCTGCCCGAATATGGCCGGGCTGGCCACTTGCCTCTGGCAGGGCTTTCCTGAAGTGAACAACTTGCGCATCATACGCGCACTGAAAGAATCCGCATCAAAATTTACCGCACCGGATAACCGGATCGGTTATGGCATACCCGATATGAAGAAAGCGTTTACAACGTTGCTGCTGGAACAAGCCACTGTTGCTTCTGCCAGCGAGGGGTGCAACAATCGCATTACATGGAGCAGCCGTGACGTCAATGCAATGTACTATGTTGTGGAAGGCCGCACTGCCAGTGAAACGGCTTTCACCCCGATCACTACGGTCACCGCGAGCGGTGGAACAGTACTCACTAAGAGAGACTACAATTACACGATCACCAACACAGCACAACTCGCGAATACAACACTCGCTGTTCGCGTTCGCCAGGTCATCGATACAGCGGCCGCTTCATACACAGAAGTTGTACTTGACACGATCGATGTAAGTTTCGGTGCAAACTGCAATACAGGCAATACACCAACCGACATCGTCGTTGTTGCGCCTAACCCAGCAGTTGAACCGGCAGTTGTTATCGTTCAACATCCAGAAGCTGTGCATAAACTGTCGATCCTGGTATTTGATATGAAAGGAAGCCTCATACACCGCATCATAACCAATAAACCTGCCGGCCGTGCAAGTTTCGCTTTACCTGTTCAACGCTTTGCCACCGGGGATTATCTCGTGCAGGTATATGATGGAGAAAAGCTATTGGGAAAAACGAGGTTCGTCAAACTCTAAGTTTATTTCCGGAAAATAGCAGCGAAAAGCGAATCCGCCTTTTCCTGATAACCCTCAAACAAACATGTAGCGAGCAGTTCCATGCCCGTTGTACCCGCTATGTACTGAACAGTATTTATGTTCTCTTCGTGAAATACCGAGCAGGTGATATAAAAAAGATGACCACCTTCTTTCACAGCGGACGCGGCGTTGATAGCGATCTTTCTTTGCAGCGCAGCGTATTCGGATATCCTGCTCTCATCGAAATATCGAAGCTGCTCGGGCGTTCTGCCCCATGTACCGCTGCCTGAGCAGGGCACATCGGCGAGTACAAGATCGTATTCGGCGGCAGGTGGGGCATGTTTTGAAATATCAGCAACAAAGGACCGGTAGTGTTGGATACCTGCTTCCTGAAACCGCTTGCGCAGGTTGACCATGATCGTTTCACGGATATCTGACACAGTCAATGATACACCCGGAAGAAGGTCTTTCAGCATGATCGACTTTCCCCCACTGGCGGCGCAACAGTCCCAGGCCTTTATCGGCATATCTTTCAACCCAGGTATCGTCTCCAGGAGGAACAGGCCGGTTCGCTGCGAATTCAGATCCTGCACCACCGCATCTCTATTCAGTTCGATTATACCATCGATCGCCGTCGAATTCAGTAACCTGATAACATCACCCTCCTCCGTAAATGGGATCGAGGCCTCGGTGAGTTTGGCCGTGGTCCTTTCTCTGCGTCCGGGTCTTGCGCGGAGAAACAGATCGGGCTGAAGAAGGTGTGAAAACGCGAAAGCATTCTTGTCAATGCCTGGTTCAAGATGTTCCAACAGCGGGAATACCAGTGATCCATCGCGGCTGATTCCCAACAACGACAATTTTTCGTTTACAGAACAGCCTGCGCTGGCATTCAGTTCCGGTGAGAGCGCCGCGAGAAAATCGTTAGGACCTGTGGCGCATAAAAATACAGCCCTGATCATTGCCTGTTCCTCATTCCCCTGACCCGCGGCATCGCCCGCACGAAAGCGGCAATAACAAAGGTGGCTGATCCATTTCCTGTCCTTCGATCCCATTTTTTTATTATCCCTGAAAAACTGCTTCAGCACCGGCGCGAAGGGCAGACTGCCATCATAAGATGCCAGGACAGATCCTGCTGAATTGATATAGGAATGCCATTTCACAAACCGCAAGTTAATCCCGTACCGCAACTATCACAATAAGAAATAGGGATAGCCGGAATTTCATTACCTTAAAACAGCCATGCTAATTTGTAACCGTCTCGTACTTGTATTATTGCTCAGCCTGCCGCTCGTTGGTATGGCCCAGCGTACGGGATATTCATTTCGTTCCATCAGCATCAACCAGGGCTTGTCACAAAGCAGTGTGGTCAACATCGCGATAGATAACCTGGGTCTGCCCTGGTTCGCCACACAGGATGGATTGAACCGGTATGATGGCAAAGAGTTTCGTGTTTTCAATAAATCGTTTGATGACATCACCAGCGGTACGCAAAGCCGGCTGGGTAAATTGGCCGTAACAGCAGACAATGAACTCTGGATGATCACGGCGGGAGGCCAGATCGAGATACTCAACCTGTATAACAACAGCATTCGGCCGATGAGTATCCTCGCCGGGAGCAAGCTACAACCGGTAGCCACTGCGCTGCTGACAGACAGCAGAGACCGAAGATGGATCGGCACGCAATCCGATGGCGTTTATCTATTAGGACCGGGCGGCAAGCTGATCCAGCACTTTCCGCCGCAGGGCGAGGGATTCAAAGGCCTGATCCAGTCATTTTTCGAAGACCGTGACAAACGTATCTGGGTGTTGACAGATCGTTCGATCGCCCGGTTATCAACAAATGGCAGCAGAGCCCAGGTCTATCCCATCAGGCTTCCGGAAGCGTCATTCGTCTCATGTGGTTCATTGCAGGAGGACCGCAAGGGCAACCTCTGGCTTGGTACTTACGGGCAGGGGATTCTGATGAAACGCGCCGGTGAAACTTATTTCCATCGGCCTGCAGCGTTTCCGGCACTAAGTGCTCTGCCTGAAGATCTGAAGATCGAAGCACTGCTCTGTGACAATCGCGGCCGTGTCTGGCTCGGCACCTATGGAAAAGGGCTTTATATCATTGACCAGGATGCCGGGCAGGTAAACCAGTTGCTACAGAACAGGAACGACCCGCACTCGCTTGGTTTCAATGACGTACTGTGTATCAGGCAGGACCCGTTTGGCGGCGTCTGGGTAGGTACCGACGGTGGTGGCATAAGCTATTACGATGAACGGCTTAATAACTTTGCATTGCACTCCAATGCAAACCTGCCAGATAACATAGCCATCGACCAGATAAGATCCATTTATGTAAGCAAAGACGGGACGATATGGGGAGGAACATCCAACAATGGCCTGAGCTATATTTCCCCGAAAACAAATTCAGCAGGCACCATACATTTTAGTCCGTATAAAAATGGGATTGATAATGCCGATCGTGTTGTTTCCCTCGCAGCAGATGGGAGGGATAACATCTGGGCAGGCACACAGGGAAACGGCATTTTCGTGGTGGATGCCGCAAGCAGGAAAATATTGCACAGGCTTTATCCGGGTGAAACGAAAAACCATTTCGCGGACAACACTGCCTGGTGTATGTGGTATGACAGTACCGGCCTAATGTGGGTAGGAACTTCATCGAATGGATTGGCGAGCTGTACAGAAAAAGGAATGATCCGTTATTTCCGTCGTCCGGCTAAGGATGACCAGAACATCCGCGTGATCATCCCGCTTGACGACAGTATGCTTTGCATCGGTTATGAAAAATCAGGCATCGCATTTTTCAACCGTCGCCAAGGTATGTTTGCCGATGAAGCATCTGCAAGGGTGCAATGGAAGCAGGGTGACGTGATCAAAAGCCTTCACTATGCTGCTCCCCTATTGTGGATCGGAACAGCGGGACAGGGTTTGTTGTCCATCAATTTGAAGACTGGCGAGCGCGTAAGTATAACGGAAGCACAGGGACTATCCAACAACATTGTTTATGGAATTCAGCCGGATGGAAAAGGCGCGCTATGGCTGAGTACCAACAAAGGGCTGTGCCGTTTCGTGCCCCCGTCATCCGGCCGAAAGCCCAACCACTCGGATTTTCAACTCTATACCGCTGACGACGGTTTGCAGAGCAATGAATTCAATACCGGCGCACATTTCCGTTCCAGGGAGGGCCTGCTTTATTTTGGAGGGATCAACGGCATCAACTATTTCAATCCCTCGCAGTTTGTGAACAACCAACCGCTTGTCCCGATCATCATTTCCAGTATCAATATAGACAATGAACCCATCGCCGGTGACAGCGCCGTTGCCTTCCGCAAACATGTAAAACTGGCACCAGGCAATGCTGATCTTTCTTTCACCTTTGCGGGGCTGAATTTCGCATCACCCGGCAGGCTTAATTATTTCTACCAGCTTGAAGGATATGATGCCGACTGGATTGATGCGGGCAACCGTAACTACGCTGCCTATACCAACCTTCCCGCCGGCGAGTACACGTTCCGGGTAAAAGCATCGATGAATGCATCCCAGGCCGGAGCCCCTGATACTGCAGTTAGGATTTCTGTACCACTCCCCTTCTGGAAAACATGGTGGTTCATTGGCGCTGTCATAACAGGCATTGCGCTGCTGCTATTCATCATATACAGGTACAGGATCAGCCAGCTTATCCGCATGCAAAAAGTACGCAACCGCATTGCTTCCGATTTACATGACGATATCGGCTCAACACTTACGAACATCAGCATTCTGTCTGAACTCAGTCGCAAAAACGCGGAGGTAAAACCTTCCGGGCAGTTGTTCCTGGATCGAATATCGGAAGAAGTAAACAACTCCAGCCAGGCGTTGGACGACATTGTATGGAGCATCAACTCCAGTAATGATAACATTGAGCAAACCGTAGCCCGTATGCGCCGCTATGCAGCCGAACTTTTTGAGGCGGCAGACATCCGCTATACGTTTTCCTTTGATGAGAAATTTGCGGGCAAACGATTGGGCATGGAACAACGCAGGGATATTTTCCTGTTATATAAAGAAACATTGAATAATATCTACCGGCATGCAGGTGCATCGGAGGTGACGATAAGCATCGCACTTGAAAACAAATTGCTTGAAATGGTTATCCGCGACAATGGCAAAGGCTTTGACCCGAACGGAACAACGCACCGCAACGGGTTGAAAAATCTCCAGTCGAGAAGTGGAAAATGGAAAGGAAAAGCGCTGATCGAATCCGCGGCGGGTCATGGCACCACGGTGAGATTTTCGATCCCATTGGTGTAATCACTCAAATGAGTAGTGCACTCTGTGCGGGGTAATAGTAAATTTATAGTATGTCAGCCAGCATCATCATTTTTGAAGACAACGACAACCTGCGCAATTCACTGGTCTACCTGCTGGAAATGAATGGATACAGGGTATCAGGCGATTATAATAATTGCCTGGATGCGGAGAACATTGCAAGGGTATACAAACCTGACGTGGTATTGATGGATATCGATATGCCCGGCGAATCGGGTATCTCCGGTGTGGCACGGATAAAAAATGTCAATCCATCGATTGCGGTGATCATGTACACGGTATTCGAAGATGATGAGCGTCTATTTCAATGCCTGTGCGCGGGGGCGAATGGTTATCTGCTGAAGAAGACCCCACCCGCACGATTGTTCGATGCTATACAGGAAGTGATGGAAGGCGGCGCGCCAATGTCGCCGGCGATCGCGAGAAAGGTGCTGAGTACATTTCATGTAAAAAAGCAATCAAACCGATACAATCTTTCCGAGCGGGAGATTGGCGTCATGGAATGGCTGGTGAAAGGTTACAGCATTAAAATGATCGCATCGGAAATGAACCTGGCGTTTGATACAGTCCGGTCGCACCTGAAAAATATCTATCGCAAGCTGCATGTCAACTGCGGCAAGGAAGCCATCGCCAAGGTGCTGGGCGAGCATATCATTTGATTACAATTCGAGCAATGTCTTCACCGGATCTTTCCCGATCAGCAATTGTTCAGGATTTTCCAGCAATTCCTTTACGCGTACGAGGAAACTAACTGATTCGCGACCATCGATGATGCGGTGATCGTAGCTAAGTGCCACATACATCATCGGGCGAATGACTACCTGGCCATTGATGGCCATGGGACGATCCTGAATTTTGTGCATACCGAGTATAGCACTCTGCGGGATATTGATAATGGGCGTACTCATCAATGAGCCGAACACGCCTCCGTTTGTAATGGTGAATGTACCCCCGGTCAGGTCTTCGGCAGTAAGCTTGCTATCGCGGGCTTTGCCGGCAAGTTCGATGACCTTTTTTTCAATATCTGCCATGCTGAGACTTTCGACGTTGCGGATAACCGGCACGGTTAGACCGCGCGGTGTACTCACGGCGATACTGATATCGGCATAATCATGATAGATCAGTTGATCCTGGTCGATGTACGCATTCACGGAAGGCCATTCTGCCAGCGCAACGGCACAGGCTTTCGCGAAGAAGCTCATGAATCCAAGACCAACACCATGTGTTTCCTTGAATTTATCCTTGTACTTCGTGCGGATCTCCATGATTGGGCCCATGTCCACCTCGTTGAAGGTGGTGAGCATGGCTGTTGTATTCTTTGCTTCAACCAGCCGGCGACTGATCGTCTTCCGGAGGTTGGTCATTTTTTCAGTACGTGTGTTGCGGCTGAAGAGTTCTGCACCGGCAAATGCTTTCTTGCCTGGTGAGGACAAAGCAGCAAGCACATCATCCTTCATGATCTTGCCCTGGAACCCTGAAGGGGTAACAGATTTGGGATCAACTTTTTTATCGGCAATGATAGCGGAGGCAACAGGAGAAGCTTTCACGCCATTTTCAGCAGGAGCAGCTTTGGCACCTTCAGGTGCTTTGCTTTCGGCAGTGGGTGCTGCTGCCGCGGGCTTTGGCGCCTCAGCAGCGGGTTTGGATTCACCAGCAGGCTTTTCGGCAGTCTCATCGATAGAAGCAAGCACATCACCGATCTTCAGTGTATCGCCTTCAGCGGCACCAGTCTTGAGAATCCCGGCTTTTTCGGCATTCACCTCAAAGGTGGCTTTCTCACTTTCCAGTTCGGCAATCACTTCATCCCGCTCCACATACTCTCCGTCCTTTTTTGTCCATTTCAACAAAGTGACCTCAGAAATGGATTCACCAACGGTTGGCACTTTTATTTCAATCATTTACTTGCTTTTAAAGTATCGCAAATTTCGGGGAAAATAGGCAGTTAAAATTCAAAAGTCAAAACTCAAAGTCAAAACTCAAAACGCAAAACCTCTCCCTCGCTTTAACTGAAAATGACAGGTCACCATCTATGCCGCTCTCGCTCTGATTCTCGCTCTCGCTCAGGCACGAAAGGCTCAGCGAAAGCAGCCCAGTAACCTCAACCTCAGCCTTAACCTCAACTTCTATATCGTAAACGCTGTCTCGATGATCTCGTCCTGCTCCTGCTTGTGCACCTTGGCATAACCCGTGGCGGTGGAAGCAGAGGGTTGCCTGCTGATAACACCATAGTTGATGCTTCGGAGGTTCATCTGAAGGAAGGTCGCAGCGCCCATGTTGAGCGGCTCTTCCTGTACCCAGAACCAGGTAGCCCGGTTGTATTTTTTCGTCAGCTCTTCCAGTTGCGCCACAGGCAGCGGGTATAATTGCTCCAGGCGGATAATCGCCAGATCCTTCCTGTTCTCTTTTGCCTGGCGCTCGGCCAGGTCATAATATATTTTACCGGAACAGAACAACACCTTCGTTACTGCTGACGCATCTGCAAAACTATCATCGATCACCTCCCTGAATCCACCACTGAGAAACTCTTCTTTGCGGGAATAGGTACCTGGATGGCGAAGATTTGCTTTGGGTGAAAAATTGATCAAAGGCTTCCTGAACGGCCAGGCAAGCTGGCGACGCATGGCGTGGAAAAAGTTAGCGGCCGTAGTGATGTTCGTCACGACCATGTTTAATTCAGCACAGGACTGCAGGAAACGTTCCATCCGCGCACTGCTGTGTTCAGGACCCTGGCCTTCATATCCATGCGGCAACAACATCACCAGTCCATTCATCCTGTTCCATTTTTGCTCACCCGAGGAGATGAACTGGTCGATCATCGTCTGCGCACCATTGACGAAGTCCCCAAACTGTGCTTCCCAAAGCACGAGCGCATTGGGGTTGGCGAGGGAGTAGCCATATTCAAAACCAAGCACTGCATATTCGGAAAGCAGGGAGTTGAAAATGCGGTATTGCCCTTCTGCCCCTTCGATCCGGCTAAGGCGATTATACGCTTTGTCGTTGTTCTCATCACGCAGCACGGCATGACGATGAGAGAAAGTACCCCGGCGAATATCCTGGCCACTCATGCGAACATCATTCCCTTCCAGCAACAGGCTGCCATACGCCAACAATTCACCGCTTGCCCAGTCCAGTTTCTGTTCTGCTTCAAACAGCTTGACCTTATCCTGGATGATCTTTTCCACCTTGCGCAGCGGCTTAAAATCTTCTGGGAGCTGCATCATGGCGTCAAAAACCTTTTTGAATTGCTCTTCTGAAATGCCGGTGACGGGTGAGCGGGTGAAATCATCTTCGTTTGCCTTGCGCAAATTTCTCCACCATATCTCTGGCTGCTGGTAATGATAAGGCAGCGGTTTTTGTTTTACTTCATCCAGGCGTTCCTGCAGGTCTGCCCAGAATTTCTTTTCCATTTCCTTCGCCAGTTCCTGGGCATCGGCTTCGCCATTTTCAAGCAAATATTTTACATATACCTCGCGTGGGTTGGCGTGTTTCTCGATCAGCGCATATAGATGCGGCTGTGTGAATTTTGGATCATCTCCTTCGTTGTGTCCGTGTTTGCGGTAGCACACCATATCGATGAATACATCGGAATTGAATTCCTGGCGATAGCGGGTAGCGATCTCGGCGCATTTCAACACAGCTTCCGGATCATCACCGTTGACGTGGAAAACAGGAGCCTGTACCGCCGCGGCAAGCGAAGTGCAATAATCGGAACTGCGGGCCTCGTCGAAATCTGTGGTAAATCCGATCTGGTTATTGATAACAAAGTGGATGGTGCCACCAACGCCATAGCCGGATAGCTTACTCATTTGAATGAGTTCGTATACAACACCCTGGCCTGCAACGGAGGCATCCCCGTGGATGAGGATCGACAGTATCTTGTCATAATCGGACTTATAAAGCACATCTGCCTTTGCACGTGCAAAACCGACAACCACAGGGTCCACCGCCTCGAGGTGGGATGGGTTCGGCATGAGCTTCAGGTGGATCGTTTTGTTGTTGGGCGTGGTCACTTCACTGCCAAAGCCCATGTGATATTTCACATCGCCGCTGCCCATGGTCTGATCGAGTGTGGCAGTGCCTTCAAACTCGCTGAATATCTGCTCATAGGTTTTACCCATGATGTTCGCCAGGATGTTGAGGCGCCCACGGTGAGCCATTCCGATCACCACTTCCTGCACATCGTTGTCAGCAGAAGTATTGATGATGGCATCGAGTGCCGCGATGGTCGTTTCCCCACCTTCCAGGGAGAACCGCTTTTGTCCCACATATTTTTTATGGAGAAACTCCTCGAACATGACGCCCTGGTTCAGTTTCTCCAGTATCCGCTTTTTCTTTTCCAGCGGTACGGGGTCGGAGAAGCGGGTCTCCATTTCCCGTGCGAGCCAGTTTACTTTCTCCTGGTCGCTGATATATTTATATTCCAGGCCGACATGGCCGGCATAGACTTTCTGAAGATGTTCGAGCAGATTTTTAAGTTTGGTAGGGCCAAGTCCGACACGCTCCCCTACCTGGAATGTTTTTTCCAGATCCTGCTCCTCCAGTCCGAAGAATTGGAGGGTAAGGTTGGCGTTGCGATCGCGGCGTTCACGGATCGGGTTGGTCTTCGCGATCAGGTGGCCTTTATTACGGTAACCCAGGATCATCCGGTAGGCGCCCAGCTCTTTTCTCCAATCCACCTCCCCGGACTGGGCGGGAGCAGTAGTACCGTTAGCGGAAGCAACAGCCCCGTTTCCATTGACCTGGCCATTGCTCATCGCAAAGTCAAACCCTTCAAAGAATTTCTTTAACTCGGGGTCAACGGCAGATGGATCCTTGACGAAATCACGATAAAGGTTCTCGATAAATTCCGGGTGAGAGTTCGTGATATAGGAGAAATCTTTCATGAACGGATATTTATGTGGCTATTTTGGACTGCAAATATCGCTGAAAAACTCCGGAAAAAAGGGGCAATTTTGCCAATTCGGGGTTGATTTTGAACGAATTTTGCCAGTTTTGACGATTTTCGGGTCTTTCCCATACCGGCCTGCAGCCTCCATAGGAAAAAGCGCCGGTATAATTTAATTCCTCTGTTTAAATTTGGTGATTATCCTGATCCGGCTTACCTTTGCCGTCCTTAAAATTTAAGAAATGGCTAATCACAAGGCAACGAAAAAAGATGTGCGCCAGGCTACAAAACGCCGTGAAAGAAATAAATATTATGGCAAGACCACGCGTAACGCCATCCGTGACCTGAAAGTGCTGAAGGGTAAAGAAGCCGGTGATAAATTACCTGAGGTTGCTGCCATGATTGACAAACTGGCAAAACGTGGTGTGATCCACAAGAACAAAGCGGCCAACCTGAAGAGCAAGCTGACCCGTTCGGTCAACGTGGCTGTTGCTTCCAAATAATCTATCATTTACATGAGTATAGAAGGCATCCTGCATGGATGCCTTTTTTTGTTGTGCCTGTCGCAACCATGATCGGTTTATCTTAGCTGCCTAAAATTTTCTATGCGACAAGTTCTCCTCGCCCTCCTGCTTGCTTCATTCTCTATCCTGCAGGCACAACAGTTCGGGACGCCTTATGAAAAAATGAATGGCAACCAGACGCCGGACTACTTCACCGTGGTGCAATGGTGGCAGCAACTGGACCAGCGCTCGGGCAAGGTAAAGATGATGACGATGGGCCCGAGTGATGCCGGTTACCCGCTTCACTTAGTGCTGGTATCTTCAAATGGCAACCAGGATCTTGCTGCTGCACGTCGCGCTAACAAACGTATCATCCTTATCAACAATGGCATTCACCCTGGTGAGCCTGACGGCATTGATGCCAGCATGCTCCTGGCAAGGGATATAGTGGAAGGTCGTTATCAGCTTCCGCAAAATATTGTCCTTGCATTTATCCCTTTATATAATATCGGTGGTGCGCTGAACCGCAGTAAAGATTTCCGCGTTGACCAGGATGGTCCGGAAGAATTCGGGTCACGGGGGAATTCGCAGAACCTGGATCTCAACCGCGACTTTATTAAATGTGATTCCAGGGAAGCACGTTCCTTCACTTCCATTTTTCATCTCCTTGATCCCGACGTATTCGTAGACAATCATGTGAGCAATGGGGCAGACTACCAGCACGTGATGACCCTTCTCACCACTCAACATTCAAAGCTGGGCGGCGCCATGGGTGATTACCTGAATAAAACATTTGAACCAGGCATTTATGCCCGCATGAAAACAAAGGGATATGACCTCATCCCCTATGTAAATTATTTCAGCGATAAACCGGAAAATGGATGGACGGAGTTCTGGGACAATGCCCGCTACGGCTCCGGTTATGGCGCTTTGTGGAACACGTTTTCGTTTGTACCCGAAACACATATGCTGAAGCCCTACCCTTCGCGCGTAAAAGCGACGTATGCACTCATGCAGTCGTTCATCGAATTTACATCTGCCAACAGCGACATGATCCGCGACCTTCGTGCGAAAGACCGTCGCACTATCATGGAATACGCGGCGCTGGGTGTTAACTGGGCTGCAGATAAATCAAAAACAAGGAGTGTACTGTTCAAAGGATATGAGGCCGGGCGTAAAGCCAGCGAGGTGTCCGGGCTGCCGCGGTTGTTTTATGATCGCAGCAGGCCATTTGAAAAGATGATCCCGATCGCTGATCAATATCTTCCGGGAAAAATCATTATCAAACCAACCGCATACATTCTTCCACAAGGCTGGTGGAAGGTGCAGGAACTACTGGCATTGAACAAAGTGAACATGCGTCGTTTGTCCCGCGATACGATCATCGAAGTAGAGGTTTACAGGATAGAAGATTATAAATCCGGCGCCCGGCAATATGAGATGCATCATCTTAACACCGACATACGCGTGAGCAGCTCCATGCAAAAAATTAATTTCCGCAAGGGCGACTGGTACATCCCGATGAACCAGGTAGCGAACCGGTTTATCATGACTGATCTGGAACCCGAGTCCGAAGACTCCTATTTTGCATGGAATTTCTTTGATGCCATACTTGGTCAGAAAGAAGGCTATTCGGCGTATGCGTTCGAAGACATTGCCGCAGACTACTTAAAAACACAGCCGGGATTGCAAAAACAGTTGGAAGAAAAACGCCGGGCTGACTCCAGCTTTGCAAAAAGCGCCGGTGCGCAGTTGAATTACGTATTCCAGCAATCTCCCTGGTATGAGCCCGCGCACATGCGTTACCCCGTGTTTCGTTTGTTGAAATAAATCAATGGGTGATGGTTGTGCGCGCGAGCCGCTGACGCTCCATCTTAGTGAAAATAAAGCGACCGAGGAACAGTGTGCCTGCCAATACTACGATACTGAGGTAGCCCAGCCAGTCAAAATGCCGGATGGAACCCGATTTGTCTTTGATGATGATAAATCCTGCAACGATAGAAGCCATGCCGGTACCAAGTTGCTGGACACTGCCATTAAAACTCATGAATGAGCCACGTTGTGCAGGTGGTACTACTTCACTTATCATAGCCTGCGCAGTTACGGCGCGACCGGTAGCAAATACGAACCATATGGCGAAAAATGCCAGCACAACGGAGAACGGCACATCCGGCATTTTTGTAATCAGCAGCACCATGAACAGCGATAAGAAAACGGAGAAGGAAAAGACAACGAGCTTACCTTTTCGGTCTGAGAGCCGGCCGAGATAAAATGCAGCAATCAATGATGCAGCACCACCTACCAGGTAAATCATCGGCGTGAGATCCTTCGAAAATCCTTTATTGAACTCCATGTACGGATTGATAAATGGGATGATGAGAAAATGTCCCATCATCAGCAGGCAGGAAAAGATCAGCGCGGAGCGTTGTGCGGGTGTGATAAGAATGGTGCGGATAATTTCTTTCGGCTTGTTGCGCTCGGATACATGCAGGATATGCGCGTTGACCGGTGGGATTATTTTCAACAGAAATGGTGTGACCACGATGCCCACGGCAACTACCAGCAGGAATGGAATATGCCAGTCATCATGAAACATGTTAGTGAGATAAAGGGAGAATGGAACACCGATGATCGAAGCGATGGCAAATGAACTCATTACCGATCCCATTGCGGCGCCTCTTCTTTCATAGGAAAACAGGTCGGCCACGATGGCCATGATCTGCGCGCCAATCACACCACCGAATATGCCGGCGAAGATGCGCGATGCCAGGAGCAGACCATAGGTATTTGCCAATCCACAGGCCAGGGTTCCTGCCAGGAAGCCGAGATAACAAACGATCAGTACTTTCTTTCTATCAAACCGGTCAACGATCAACGCTGCGGCCACACCGGATACAAAAGCACTCAATGAATAAGCGCTGACAAGCAGGGTAAACAGCCAGGGCGAGATACCGAGTGACGGCATGAGGTAATTGCCCAGCGGCATCATGATCATGAAGTCGAGAATATGAGTGAAGTTCAGTCCCGACAAAATAAAAAGGATAAGGCGTTCTTTGCGGTTCATAGATAGGCGTGAAGGTCGGTTTAAAACTCAAAAGTCAAAATGCAAAATTTAAAAGTCAAACGGAAAAGAGAATCTTATGCTCAGGGTTTCGGCTTTGACTTTTGACTTTTAAGTTTTGAGTTTTAACTTAACTTAGAGATCATGGACAGAAGAGTATTCCTCAAAAACGCCTCCCTTGCCGCAGCAGGCATTACCATCCTGAATTTTCCCGTATTCGGTAAAAACGCTCCGTCGAATAAAGTGGTGCTTGCCGTGATGGGTGTCAACAGCCGCGGAGCTTACCTTGCCGAATGTTTCTCCAAACTGCCAAATGTGGAGATTGCTTACATCTGCGACGTAGAGGACGGCGCTATTGCCAATGGCCTGAAACCGTTTGCCAGCGCGAGCCGCAAACCCACGGTTATTAAGGACATCAGGGAGTTGGTGAAGAAAAAAGACTTTGATGCCCTTGTCATCGCAGCACCCGACCACTGGCATGCGCCCGCAAGCATAATGGGTGTGGCAAATGGCAAACACGTTTACGTGGAGAAACCCTGTAGCCACAACCCCGCTGAAGGAGAACTCCTGGTGCAGGCCATGAACAAATATGGCAAGTTGATACAGATGGGTAACCAGCGCCGTTCATTTCCAAATCTGATCGAAGCAGTGCGGCTGGTTCGGGAAGAAGGGATCATCGGCAATGCGTATTTCGGAAAGGGCTGGTATGCGAACAACCGGAAATCGATCGGTATGGGCAAAAAGATACCAGTCCCTGCTACCCTTGACTTCGAACTCTGGCAGGGACCTGCACCACGCAAGGCCTACCAGGATAATCTTGTTCATTATAACTGGCACTGGTTCTGGAACTGGGGTACAGGCGAAGCCAATAACAACGGCACACATGAAATCGACTGCTGCCGATGGTTCCTGGGCGTTGACTACCCTACACAGGTCACTTCATCCGGCGGACGGTACGCCTTCAAGGATGATTGGGAAACACCGGATACTCAGGTAGCCTCCTTTGAATTCGGTAATAAAAAGGCCATCACCTGGGAAGGCCGGAGTTGCAATATTTATCCTGTCGAAGGTGCCGGCCGCGGTTTTACCATCTATGGTGATAAAGGCACGCTCGTTAATATGGGAAATGATGATTATAAAATATTCGACTACGCCAATAAACTGGTAAAGGAAGTGAAAAGCGATGCGAAGAATGATGCCAGCAATCCAGTCAGCGCGAGCGGAAACCTGGATTACTATCACTTCAATAATTTCATCCAGGCCATACGGGGAGAATCAAAACTCACCGCACCCGTAAATGAAGGACATATCAGCAACCTGCTTTGTCACCTCGCAAATATCTCACAACGCACAGGCCGGACCCTGAACTGTGACAGCAAAGGACGAATCATGAATGACAAAGATGCAATGAAATTGTGGGGAAGGGACTACCAGCCGGGATGGGCGCCTGTAGTTTAAATTTCGAGCAAATACGCAAAGCAGTTAATATAGAACTGCTTTGCGTCTTTTGTATTTTACTTGGCGCCTTTGCGTGAACCAGGAAGTTCGCGAATCCGAATATTTTTAAAACTCACCGCATCTCCATGGTCCTGTAAGAGAATATGCCCTTTTGGTGCCTCGCCAAAGTTTGGCCATACCTTGTATTTGCTTTCGGCAACAAGCGCCCGGTATTCTGCAGTTCCGCGTACATATTCCAACACTTTTATACCATTAAGGTAATGTTCTACCCTGTTATCCGGGTAGACTACAACACGCCCGGTATTCCATTTTCCCGGTTGCCGGATAAATCTTGCCTGCTTATTCGCTTTGATGAGATCATACAATGAAGCCAGCGTTCGATTACCGCTCTTACCCATTTTGGCGTCGGGATGAAGGGTGTCATCCAGCAACTGGTACTCCAGTCCGATGGCGGAGCCTGGGTTATTTTCTGTAAGTGTAACGAAATACTTTACGCCGCTGTTAGCGCCCGGTGTCAGTTTGAAGTCAAATGACAGATCGAAAGCGGCGTATTGCGAAGTGGTTACGATGTCGCCTCCGTTGGTTGATTCCGCACCCCCGGAACGCAGAACGCGGAGTTCACCATCAGCGATCTCCCAGCCTTTATCCGGGAAGCCCGGACGGTAAGCGCCTTTCCACCCAGCGGAAGTGTTTCCATCGAACAATAGCTTCCAGCCCATTTCCTGCTCGATGCCCGTCAGTTGATTCTGCAGGTTATTAACCGGATAAACATCTTTTGGAAAGGCCATTGCTTTCAACCCTTCGGTCTTAATACGGATATTTTTCCAATGTATCTTTTTACCGGCCATTGATGGCTGACCGATGCTGTGAACCTGAAGTGCAATGACCCCGGTATGATCAACCGTATCTATGACATGTGCTGCGGGAACATCATTTATCCAGGTTGCCATGTGCCGCCCTATGCATTGTATCCTTATTTTATTGAACCGATTCAGGGGCAACATTTTTTGCGCAGCAGGGTTAAGCATGAGGGGATATAGCCAGTCGCGCCGGCCTTCATCATATATACCTCCCGTCCACATCCGTGAAGAAGGATCAAGTTCATACTGGTAGCCGTACACTTTTCCTTTGCCATTATTTCCCTGTGGATCATACTGGCTGCGAAACTGGATGCCCGAGTTGGAGGTACTGTCTTCGATTTTTACTTCGAGTTCGAGCACGAAATCACCGTACTTGTCCTCAGAGATGAGGAAACTGTTTGGCGTATTTGGCACGGTGATACCAACGATTGCGCCGTCGATAACTTCATAGGTTGCATTCCCCGCTACCTGCTTCCAACCCTTGAGTGTTTTGCCATCGAAAAGATGTTGCCAACCATTCCCTTTTTGAGCGTTGGAGGAGATCATTGTCGCGAGGATCAATATAGTGAGGAGTGCTTTCATGAATTCGTTTTTAAGTTGTATGCAGGCAACCATTTCCTGATACTATGTGTATAGATCGCCGAATTGGCAAGGTGTACGCAGATGGCTGTGGTGGCGCCGGTTATTACATTGGATGCAGGCTGCTTATCCGTCCTGATACAACGATGGAAATCTTCGAGCGCGTACCAGGTACCGTCTTTCATTTTCTCCTTCATGATAGGCACACCACCATCCTTGTTCCATTCTATCTTTGTGGCGCCGGTAACACCATCAACAGTCTCAAGTTCCTTGCGTGCCTGGGCTTCCGGGTAAAAAACGCCCTCGGAAGGCAGCAGTGAGACCATTCCTCTCGTTCCCTTGATCTTGAAAATATATCCCGCGCGGGCATTGGCACAAGTAGCGCCAAAATTGCCAATCATGCCTTTTTCCTTATAGCGCAACACTGCCTGGACATTATCGTATGTCTCGCGGCCATCATTGAAATGATCGATGCCACCGGTACCCATGATCTCATCGGGGTGCGTATCAAATGCCCAGTTGATAAAATCCATCTGGTGTGACAGGAGTTCGGCCGGTAATCCGCCTGAATAAGCCTTGTACATTCTCCAGTTTACCTGCCGGTCGGTATAGCCTTTAGGAACAGCCCGGCGCCAGTTCCAGTTGCGGTCCCACCGGCAATCGATCTGTGTAACATCGCCGAGGTACCCTTTCTCAATCATTTCCTTCACGCGGAAATAAAGTGGTGTGTAGCGGTATTGATGACCAACTTCGAGTACCTGTTCAGGATGTTTTTTTGCCAGGGACACCAGCTCCAGTGCTTCCGGGATTGAATAGGTCATGGTTTTCTCCAGGTAAACATGCTTACCGGCGAGCAGCGCTGCTTTCGCGATAGGAAAATGCATGTGCAGCGAAGTGGCGATCACAACGGCGTCGATATTCTTTTGGTCCATCACCTTTCGATAGTCCTTGTACACCTTCACAGTGTCCGGGAGTTCCTTCTTCGTAGCATCTATTCGAAAATCCAGCACATCACAGATGGCATCGACAGAAAATTTTTCCGGCATGCCCCGGAGCACCGAGATGATCCCCTGGCCACGATCACCGCACCCAATGATGCCAACGCGCAATGGTTCATCGATCGACCTCCAGCCGGATTGCCCAAGCATCAGGATGCCCCCGGAGAACAGGGCCGACTGTTTCAAAAATTCCCTTCGTTGCATAGCATTCGTTCAGCCTTCAAATTTAACGATATGCAGCTAAGAATGGGCAACGAGTTTACTCGACAGGTACGATGGTCTGTTCGCTCTGTGCTGCTTTTTTCGATCTGATCGGCAGTGACCTGCCGTATGTCAGTTGTTTCCACATCCACTCCAGCGGTCCGAACTGGAAATAGCGAAACCACAGATGGCTGTAGCATAACTGAAACAGGTAAACACCAAGTGAGATAAGGAACACGATGCTTACCCCAATGGAAGCGCCGAAGCCCAAGCCAATACCGTAAAAGATGAGAACACCACAGAGCGATTGGACCAGATAGTTGGTGAGCGCCATGCGACCAACGGGAGCAAACAGGTTGAGAATACGTTGTGCCGTCAGGCGTTGATAAAGCAGGCAAATGGAGGTTGTATAGAACAAACTAAGCGGGATAACCGACAATGCATAAAACAATGTATCAGTCAGACCGTAAGCATCCGGTAACCTGCGGCCATCCAGCTCGAAATAAGCGTGCGCGAGGCTGGTGGGCAGACCAATCAGTAAACTAATTCTCCACACTTTTTTGAGCAAAGGCCGGTGTGCTGTGAGATCGAGATAGATGCCTTTGCGACCAACATATAACCCAAGAAGGAACATCGCAAACACTTTTGGCAGGCGGTTAACATCGAGCAGCATATTCCACCGCCAGAAAAAAGAATTGCGGCACCAGGTCAGTACATCACTGTAACGCTTGTGATCAACCAGCCATGTGCCGGCATTCTCCTGGGTAATACCAGTGGCCGTATCAAGCTCAATCGCTTTTTGCATGAAGGGCGTGGCAAGATTCCATTTATTATTTGTCAATACCTTGGCGGCATCAAATGCCAGTGGGAGTAAAATAAGAATCACCGCCAGGCGGATAAGCGCCTTATCGCTCCAATTCCTGAACAGCGGAAGCAACATGCCCAGCAGGGCGTAGAGAACAAGAATATCGCCTTCCCATAACAGGAATGCATGTGCCAGGCCAATCATCAGGAGGATGATCAGCCGCCGGTAAAACACAGAAATCGCCTGTTGGCGTCCATCCGCTTTCTTACGCAGCATGATCGCAAACCCGATCCCGAACAATAACGAAAAAAGGGAATAGAATTTACCATCGAGAAACGCGAAATGAACATAGGCCAGCACTTCATCGATTTGATGCGTGGGAAACGCTGCAAGCTTTTCAGGAGACTGAAAAATATAAAGCGATATAACAGGGTAGTTGGCCAGGCAGATACCCAACAGGGCAATGCCACGTAAGACATCAAGGATTTGTGCACGGTCCGACAGCCGGACAGGCTCAGTTGTTTTGGTAAACATTATAGTGGATTAATGGTGCCTTGTGCTCAATGCTGTAGCAGTGTACGAAAGCGGCTGGAAAGCGTGTCTGCAATTCCTCCATCTTTCCGGAAATACACAAAATGCGCCGCCAGATCGGGTCTTGCCTCCACAAATCTCATGGCCTTCTCCAGTCCCATCATCATCAGCGCATTGTCGTAGGCATCTGCTGTTATAGCATCTTTTGCATAGACAGTTACGCTGATCAGTTCATTCCGCAACGTGGTGCCCGTCTTTGGATCAATGAGGTGGGTGATCTTTGTACCACCGGATTCCACGTAACGGCGATAATTTCCCGAAGTAGTCACTCCCCCTTCATCAAGATAGATCACTTTTTGCAAAGGTTCGAAACCAAACTCAGTGCCGGGAGCCTCGATACCGATCGCCATTTTCTCACCGCCCGGTTTTCGGCCACGGGTGCGGATCTCCCCGCCGAGCTCGACCACATATTTATTGATTCCTTTGCACTCAAGGAACATCGCCATCAGGTCAACCGTATATCCCTGTGCAATGCCATTGGGATCAAGCTGGACACAAGGCCTGCTTTTTTCCAGGAAATTATTTTTCCATGACAGGAACGATGAACTGACGCACCCGGCGAGTTGACGTATTTTATCTTCCCCGGGAAAGGAATCCATTTTTTCCGGACCAAAACCCCAGGCATTGGTCAGCGGGTAAATAGTGATATCAAATAAACCTTCCGTATCACGATAGGTTTCCAGCGCTTTGTTCACAACTGTTGCCAGGTGCTGATCGGCTTGAATGCCCTTTTCGGAACGGTTGAATTGTGAGATCAACGATCCCGGAATGTAAGTAGACAGGGACTGGTCGACTGCTTTCAGCAGGCTATCCATTTCCCTGGCAGCTATTACACTGTCCTGCGCGTAATAGGTAAGTTGCCATGTTGTTCCCTGTGCACGGCCGCGGAGTTGAAATCTATTGCTTACCTGGCGTTCACTAATTATCAGGATTGTAAACAACGATATTGCCAGCGCTCTTTGCATTTGACCGAATATAGTTGTTTCACGCAAATCCCGAAACTTCGGGAGCAGGGATTCTGAATGTATTTTGGCCTGAGAAAAGACGCAAAAAAGCTTTGCGTTCTTTACTCACCTGGCTGATGGCCGCGTCTTAGCGTGAATACTCACAGCACAACAATACGAAACGTTTTGCCGCCCACGATCACCAGGTAACTTCCTTTTCCCAATTCGCTCAAATCAACCGGACGGGATCCGGGCTGCACCATCATCCTTTGCAACACCTTGCCATCCATTCCTATTACGGCAGCCTGCAGGATGGATGCTCCGGGGTTGTCAATCGTGATGATGCCCGTGGTAGGATTTGGATAGATCCTGACCAGCGCTGCAGAGGTGTTCTCCAGGCGCACCACATGGCTGTATCTTGATGTACCATCGATATCTACCATATTTAACCGGTAAAAATTCATACCGTGTAACGGTGATGCATCAATAGCAGTATAGCTGCTATTGAATGACTGGTTTGCCTCTACCCTTGTCAATGCCTCATACGTTACCGCGTCAGCACTGCGCTCCAATTCATAGTAGGCTACATCGACCTGCTCGCTTACTACCCAGTTCAGCCGGTGAACTGCGCCATCGCGTTGACCAGTGAAAGATATCAGTTGGAGTGGCAATGTTGCATTCAGCGTGCTCACATAAAACCCACTGAAACCTGTGACGTCAAATGAAACCTCCCAACGATTTCTTGCGGCATTCCATACAATGTCCGTATCAGCCGGGTCAATGATCTCTGTAGCCCCGGTGTAGTTTCCGGGTGCAGTGCCCGTGCCATGATACTGGATCACGCGCAACAATGATTTTCCCGCAACATCCCCCGGCGAAGAGGGAAGATTATCGCCCGACGAAGCTGTGCTATTGTTGAAATTATCGAAATCGGCCTGGGTGAAATAGAGCGTCACGCGCGCGGTAGACGTTTCAGCATTCACCAATGGCTGAATATCTGTATGCCGTTGTACATAGGGCTGGCCATTGTATGACTGAACCGTTGCATCAATGGTCTGCTGCGCAAAGATGGCATGGTTGACGGGAGCAATACCTCTCTGTACCACGGTGGCAAGAAGGTAGTCTGTGCCCGGTTGCACAAGATCATTGGCAACAGCCGGATCAATGGTGGAATTGAATACGCCGGCAGCAGAAGGCAGGATATAGTTCACTGTAGGATCATACACAAACAATTCTTTACCTACCGTGCCATTGTCAGCTACAAAGAAAAGCTTTCCGTTGATGTTGGTCAACTGGCCGGGGTCACTACTCTGCGGACCGGGAAAAATGTCGCTTAGCTCGGCAGCGGTGCCGGGATCATCTCCATCCATTCGCCATAGTTCAAGACCTGAGCCTGGGAGCATCGAAGGATAATACAACCGGCCATTGATATTGGCAAGATAGGTGAACAACGTGCCGAAGAATTGTCGTGTGGTACTGCCTGCCATGCCGGCCATTGTTTCGGGAACCTGTACCGTCCCTGCCTCTGTGCCATCACTACGCCACAGCTCAAGGCCGGAGTCAGGGCTGAATGCAGAGAAATACAATGTGCCATTCACATCCGTGAGATCGAGTGGATTAGAACCTTTGGTGCCGGGATAAATGTCTTTCACTTTAGTGACCTGGTTGCCATCGCAGACATACAGTTCATATTCAGAAGCGGGACCATTGAATTCCGATGCAGTGAAGAAAAGCAGGTCGTTACTGACGGTAAAATGAAAAGGACTCGAACCGATCGAAGGATTCGGATTGATGTCTGCTACCATTTCTGTTCCTGCAAGTGTACCATCGGTACGCCAGAGCTCATCACCGGCAGTGCCGTTGCTTGCCGTGAAATAGACATGATCCCGGTAGCGGACCATTTCAAAAACCTGGGTCGCAAATGCTGATGCGCTGCCATTTCTGATTGATCGCACCATGTATGTGCCGGCATCTGTACCGTCTGAGCGCCAGAGTTCCCGGCCATCTGCAACTGTTTCTGCAACAAACAACAAAATGCCATTCAGATTAACAAGAGCCTGCGGATTCGAACTGCCCGAAGTATGAATGTCCTTAACTATTACCGTACCCGCTGTTGTACCATCTGATTTCCAAAGTTCCTTACCGGCGGCATCAGTGGCGGCAAAATAGAGTGTACCATTCACGTTGGTAAGTGATGTTGGCCTGGAGGATGCTGCACCTGCAGATATGTCCTTCACCATCATGGTCCCGGCGGGGGTGCCATCTGTTTTCCATAATTCATATCCGCTGCTGTTGCCATAGAACGAGCAATATATCGTACCGCTTACATTGGTGAGGTATTCCGGGATAATTACACCACTTTGGCCTGAATTATAGACGCGCAAGGCCGTTGTTCCTGCAGTTGTGCCATCACTTACATGAAGCCCGTTTTTCAAACCATAAAAAAGCCGGCCATTGCTGTGGGCCCAATAATCGGAGACAGGACTTTGCAGCCCATCATAGAAAGCACCGTCGTTCTCCGGGTTGATATTTTTAAATAAAGTGGTACCAGCGGTTGTCCCATCAGTTACCCATACCTCCCGGCCATTAACGTTGTCCGTGGCGCTGAAGAATGCGAGAGTGCCCAGGCTGGTGAAGGAATTGGGAGTGGAGGTGGCATTGCCTGCAACAATTTCCCGTAGTTTGATCGTTCCTGCAGGAGTTCCATCGGTCACCCAGGGTTCATTATTACCCAGCGCATCTGCTGCGCGAAAGACAACCAGGTTGTTCACGATTGCATATTGGTGTGGTACGGAGCCATTGGTGCCGGGCAGGATGTCCCGCAGGAGATAAGTACCTGGATCAGTGCCATCGCTGCGCCATAGTTCTTGTCCATTGGCTGCATCAGCAGCAGTCAGATAGAGCACACCGTTTGCATAGATCATTGTTTGCGGGTTGGAGGAGCCGGAACCGGCATAGATATCTTTTACCTGTATGGTACCGGCGGCAGTACCGTTGGACTTCCAGAGTTCGGTACCATCGGCTCCATTTGTCGCTATGAAATAAAATACACCCGTACCAGTGGGCGTCATTTCACCGATCGATGATGAACCGGAAGGATTGATGTCAGCAACAAGTGTTGTACCGGCAGCGGTACCATCGCTTCGCCATAGTTCGCGGCCAATGCCTGCAGAGACGGCGGAGAAATAAAGTATGTTGCCTTCGATCGTCAGATCATCTGGTGAGGATGAATTCCCAGGATAAATATCAGTGACGATGCTGGTGCCCGCAGCGCTACCGTCTGATTGCCATAGCTCGCGACCAGTGCCTGCGTCGCCGGCAACAAATAAAAGTTTCCCGTTAAGGGTAACAAGTTGCTCCGGTGACGCATTACCGCCCGGGTTGATCACGCGGACCATCACCGTACCGGCTTCGGTGCCATCCGACTTCCACAACTGGCGTCCGTTGACCCCATCGCTGGCGGCAAAGAACAAAATTCCGTTGACGGCACAAAGGTCAAGCGGGTCGCTGCCTGTGCCACCTGGCGCTCCATTACCCGACGAAAAATTTGGATTGATATCTTTCACCATCCATGTGCCCGCTGCTGTGCCATCTGTCCTCCACAACTCACGTCCGTGGCTGCTGGTGTTTGCCTGGAAATAAACGATACCGTTTACTTCAGCAAAATGATCAGGGTCCGAGTCTGCCCCGCCCGGGTTGATATCCAGCACAAGTCGTGTGCCACCCGGAGTACCGTCCGTACGCCACAACTCAGCGCCACTGCTGCCATCATTCGCAGCAAAATACATTATACTGCCGGACCGATAGTAAGAAACAGGATCCGCATTATCGGCCAGGCTGGCCGTAGAATGATCCTTGACGAGGACTTGTGCAGCAGCACTCCCGGCGATCAGTACCATTAAAGCGAGTGGTAAATATTTTCTCATGATCAACGATTAAATGGTTTTGGAACGTTGACCAAAACTCCATTAATCAATGAACCGGGTCAATACCGAATGTGGGTGATGCTGGGTACTGGGGACTGGGTGTTCTGGGAACTGGATGCTGGATGCTGGGTGCTGGGTGCTGGGGACTGGGTGTTCTGGGAACTGGATGCTGGAT
>JAEZAM010000078.1 GCA_023430465.1 Bacteroidota bacterium
GGACCACATTTGCATTTCCGTTTATGCCCGGCGCACCGTTGGCACCGTCAGCGCCATCAGCCCCGGGAGGGCCGGGATCCCCTTTCTTACAGGAATACAATACACCGGTGCATAACAGGCAAAAGAACAGGAAAGAAGAGATTTTTTTCATAAGCCAATTTTTTTCTACCTAAGCTAAGGCCTCGTGGAAGATGGCCCACTCATCTTTTCGAGTGAAAATAATCCTTGAAACCAACCGATGATCCGTGGAGAACAGGTGTCACTGAAGTGGATTTCAATTTTACTTATCTTTGCACATGGCAACAAGAAAGACTCCCTCCCCCTCCCCCAAATCACGCACATTTACTGAAGGTCTGACGTTTGATGACGTACTGTTGGTACCCGGTTACAGCCAGGTTTTGCCAAAAGATGTCAATATTCAAACCCGGCTTACAAAAGACATAACGCTGAACGTACCATTGCTTTCTGCAGCGATGGATACGGTGACGGAAGCCGGCCTGGCAATGGCACTCGCGCGCGAAGGCGGCCTCGGCATTTTGCATAAGAACATGACCATCGAGCAACAGGCGGAACATGTAAGAAAAGTAAAACGCAGTGAAAGCGGCCTCATCCTTGACCCTGTGACACTCACCGCTGATTCCACGATCGGCGATGCCAAACGGCTGATGCGTGAAAACAAGATCGGCGGCATTCCCATCGTTAACAAAGAAGGAAAATTAGTGGGGATTCTTACAAACCGCGATCTCCGTTTTGAAGATGATAAGAAAAGAAAGGTGAGCGAGTTGATGACTTCCGAAAACCTGATCACGGCACCGGAAGGAACGGACCTGAGAAAAGCGGAAAAAATTCTCCGGCAGTACAAAATCGAAAAGCTTCCTGTTGTAAGCAAAAATGGTAAGCTCATCGGGCTTATCACCTACCGCGATATATTACAGCTTTACAGTTTTCCCAATGCACTCAAGGATCAATTTGGCCGGCTGCTCGTCGGTGCCGGGGTCGGCATTACGCGTGATCTGCTTGATCGCGTTGCGGCATTGCAGGCAAATGGGGTGGATGTGATCGCACTTGACAGTGCGCATGGTCATAGCAAAGGTGTTATCAGCGCACTGAAAGATGTAAAAAAGAATTTTAAGAAAATAAATGTGATCGCCGGAAATGTGGGTACGGCAGCGGGTGCAGCAGCACTGGCCGATGCCGGTGCGGATGCAGTGAAAGTAGGGATAGGACCAGGGTCTATCTGTACAACGCGCATTGTAGCCGGTGCGGGGGTGCCACAGCTTACTGCAGTGATGGAAGCCTACTCGGTGCTTAAACAACGCAACATACCGATCATTGCTGATGGTGGTATCCGTTATACCGGTGACATGGTGAAGGCACTTGCAGCAGGCGCCAACTGTGTCATGATGGGGAGCATATTTGCGGGTACCGAAGAAAGCCCCGGCGAAACCATCATTTATGAAGGCAGAAAATTCAAAGAGTACCGCGGCATGGGTTCACTCGGTGCCATGGCTACCGGTAGCAGCGACCGATATTTCCAGGATCCCGAAGATGATGTAAAGAAATTTGTGCCGGAAGGTATCGAAGGCCGTGTAGCATATAAAGGCACTTTGAAAGAGATCGTTTATCAGTATGTCGGCGGATTGCGGGCCGGTATGGGCTACTGCGGCGCTTCAACAATCGAAGAACTGAAGAACGCCAATTTCGTCAAGATCACCAACGCAGGTATGCGCGAAAGCCACGCACATGATATCGAGATCACGAAGGAAGCACCAAACTACAGCCGCCGCTGATTTAATTAACCTAAATTATTCTCATGCAGCGCATAGCCGTTGATATGGATGGGGTTCTTGCTGATGTAGTGGAGCGTTTCCTTGAATGGGATGAACGCGACCATGGCGTCAGGCAGACAATCGAACAGGTATCGGGCCGGACTGAACAGGAAGCTTTTCCATTTGTCCGGAAATATGTTTATACCCCTACGTTTTTTCGCGGGTTGAAAGTAATGCCCGACAGCAAAGAGGTGCTTGCCGAACTGAACGCCCGCTATGACGTCTTTATCGTATCCGCGGCTACCGAGTTTCCCCAAAGCCTCGCCGAGAAACAGGAGTGGCTTACGGAACATTTCCCTTTTATCACATGGCAGCAGATTGTTTTCTGCGGTTCAAAAAAGATCATCCAGGCGGACATTATGATCGATGATCTTTTCAAGAACCTGGATCATTTCCAGGGTCATAGTTCGCTGTTATTTGATCAGCCTCATAATGCACGTGCAGATGCCGGCAGGCATCGGCGGGTCTATAACTGGAAAGAGATCGCGTCTATCTTATTGTAACTTCAATTACCGCCGGATAACAAAATGAAAAGATTCAGATTCCTGCTTATTGCACTAATTGGCGCAGCGTTGTTATCGGCGGCCTGGCCGGCCAATGGCTTCACCGTGCTGCTTTTCTTCGGCTGGGTTCCCCTGCTATGGGTAGAGGCACATATTCAGCGTACCCGGCAATTCTTTGCTATCACTTACCTGCATATGTTCACGTGGAATGTAGCGGTTACCTGGTGGGTATGGAATGCAAGTCCCGCCGGCGCTGCAGGAGCATTCGTCGCCAATAGCCTGCTAATGTGTTTACCCTGGCTGTTATTTCGCTATACGAAGAAAGTCCTCGGCAATTGGATTGGTTATGGCTCATTGATCGTTTACTGGGTATGTTTTGAATTTATCCATCACCAATGGGAGCTGAGCTGGCCATGGCTGACCCTGGGAAATGGATTTGCTACGAAACCCGAATGGATACAGTGGTATGAATACACGGGCACCACTGGCGGCAGTATCTGGATTTTGCTTGCCAACATACTGGCCTTTACCATTTTTGCACAATACCGCAGAACGGGAAGAACCTTTGCCTATAACGCCACCCTTGCTTCTTTCCTGCTTGTTTTGGCCACGCCAATCATCATCTCGCGTTTCCTGCAACCCTCCCGTTCTGAAAAAGTAATTGCCGACCTGGCAAATGCCACACAGAATGTGGTCGTTATACAACCGAATGTAGACCCGTATACGGAGAAATTCAGTTCTCCGGTGGAGGCACAGGTTGCCCACCTGCTGCGGCTTTCAACAGAGCAGGTCGACAGCAGCACCACGTTGCTCATCTGGCCGGAGACGGCGATACCTGCACAGGTCTGGGAGCATGAGTTGAACAATGATCCGGTGTATGCCCCCGTTTTCGATTTTCTAAAAACTCATCCCCGTATCTCGCTCCTCACTGGTATCGACAGCTATCGCCGATATCCCGGGAAAGATTCTGCCAGCGCTACTGCCCGCAAAGCCGGTGACGGCAGTAACACCGTATACTATGATGCATACAATACAGCGGCATGGTTCAACAGTGAAGGGAAAACAGATCTATATCATAAAGCAAAACTTGTTCCTGGCGTTGAAACATTGCCCTCGTTTCTTGGGTTCATGGGTTCGTGGTTTGAAAGCTTTGGCGGTGTAAGCGGTACACTTGGTCGTGATTCAGAACGAAAAGTATTCAGTGCCGGCAATACCTATTTCAAGGTGGCGCCGGTTATCTGTTATGAAAGCATCTATGGTGATTATGTCACTGAATACATGCGTAAAGGCGCAAACCTGCTTACGATCATCACCAACGACGGATGGTGGGATAACACACCGGGTTACCGCCAACACATGCAGTATGCCCGTCTGCGCGCTATCGAAACGCGCAAATGGATAGCACGAAGTGCAAACACCGGCATCAGTTGTTTCATCGATCCAATGGGCAATGTGATTGATCCACAGCCCTGGGATAAAACGGCTGCTATCAAAATGGCTATCCCGCCCAGCGAAGGAGAGACCTATTTTGTGAAATATGGCGATATTCTTGCGACTGCCTGCTCAGCTACCGTGATCGCGCTGCTGGTTACACTCTTATTCAGACTGATCAGAAATGCAATGGCACGGAAAAAACAAAGCGTATGAAAAAAACATTGTCAGTTGAAGGCTCGGCTATTCATTACAGGGTTTTGGGCAGTGGCGGAACAGTTATCCTTGTGCATGGTTTTGGAGAAACCGGTGCGGTCTGGGACCGCCAGGCAGCTTATTTTGAAAACAAGTATCGTTTGATCATCCCCGATCTGCCCGGCAGTGGCAGCTCGGAGCTGATAGCGGATATGAGTATGTCCGGGATGGCCGAAATCGTAAAAAAGATTGCCGAGCAGGAGGCAGTACCAGGAGAGAAACCAGTTTTGATCGGGCATAGCATGGGCGGTTACATTGCATTGGCCTATGCCGAAAAATACGCCAACGAGCTCAGTGGATTTGGCCTGTTTCATTCCACGGCCTATGCTGACAATGATGAAAAAAAAGCCACCCGGCGGAAAGGGATCGAATTCATCCGCGAGCACGGGGCTTTTGCTTTCCTGAAAAACACCAGCCCTAAGCTGTTTTCCGAGCATACAAAAAAAGAAAATCCCGACCTGGTCGAGGGTTTTATTCAGAGCCTGAGCAACTTTTCTCCGGAAGCACTCGTTTCTTATTACGAGGGCATGATCGACCGGCCCGACCGGACAGCAGTATTGGAGAAAAGCCCCTGGCCGGTGCTGTTTATCGCCGGAGAACATGATACGGCCATACCCTTGGAAGATATCTTAAAGCTATGTCGCATTCCCGAAAAATCGTATATTCATACTCTGTCCAAATCTGGCCACCTCGGGATGCTTGAAGAAACCGACCGCAGCAACCAAATACTGGAAGAATACTTAGCAGAACTGAACCACCTTTGATCCGTTAATGAAGCGCTTATTACTGATACTCAGTTTTTTAATTGTCACAAAAACACTGCTTGCCGAACACATTACAGGTGGGGAGATGTTTTATACCTACGAAGGATTTTCTGGTGGCCGGCACAACTACACCATTACACTGAAGCTCTACCGCGATTGCAACTCCGCAGGCGCGGGCCTGGATGTTTCAGCTCCACTCGCTATTTTCAACCTGGATAACAATACGTCCGTTTTCAGCGCCTCCATTCCAAGATCGAGGGTGGAAATATTGCAGCTCGGCGCGCCGGGACCCTGTATTGAGAACGCACCTGTGGTCTGTTATGAAGTAGGTTATTATACCGCCACTGTTTCCCTTGATCCATCCAACTTCGGATACATGGCTGCCTACCAGCGTTGCTGCCGCATCAATGGTATCAGCAATCTCACAGGGTCGGGCAATACAGGCGTCACCTACACGGCCATGATCCCAGGCACCCGTATCTCCCCAACAAACATGGAGAACAACAGTGCCCGGTTCACCGGTAAGGATACCGTCATCGTTTGCGGCGGATTTCCATTTACCTACAGCTTTGGTGCTGTTGATGCAGATCCCAATGATCAACTGGTTTACTATTTCAGCCGCGCATTTGCCGGCGGCGGACCCACACAAGGCACCGGCCCAAACAATGCCACACCCAATCCTCCCCCGCCACCACCATACAATTCTGTAAACTATCGTTCGCCATTCAGTGCAACGGCGCCACTGGGCCCAAATGTTACGATCAATCCATCAACCGGCCTGATCTCCGGTACCTCGCCGGCAGAGGGTATATATGTTGTAACCGTATGCGTGGACGAGATACGCAATGGCGTGGTGATCGCCACGCAGCGGAAAGACCTCCAGATAAAAGCAGGCGGCTGCCGCATCGCGAAGGCCGTTCTCGACCCGGAATACATAACCTGTGATGGCTTCACTTATGACTTTTCCCAGGTTACCAACCCACTTGTTACATCGTACGAATGGAACTTCGGCGATCCTGCAAGTGGCGCCAATAATACATCAACACTTCAAAACCCAAGTCACACCTTCAGTGCGGCAGGTGAATACACGGTAAAGCTTGTCACCAACAGGAATGGTGAATGTTCTGACTCTGCCGTCACAAGAGTAAAAGTTTATCCCGGCTTTTTCCCTGATTTCAGCAATGCGGGTATTTGCCTTACCAACCCTGTACAGTTCCAGGATCAGACCACTGCAAATTTTGGTGTGGTAGACTCATGGCAATGGAGCTTTGATGATCCGACGAGTCCGGATATTCCATCATCGGATCAGCAACATCCCTCCTGGCAATACTCTGCAGTAGGCACCAAGAACGTGCGGCTGATTGTAGGCAGCAGTGTGGGTTGTGTGGATACAATCATCAAGCCTATTACGATCATTGATAAGCCACCTATCACCCTCGCGTTCAAGGATACACTCATCTGCGTTCCGGATGCGGTGCAGTTGCAGGCTTCCGGCACGGGTAATTTCAGTTGGACACCACTCACAAATATCACAGGTGCCAATACGGCCACGCCTACGGTAAATCCTACGACGACCACGACCTACCAGGTCCAACTGGATGAACAGGGATGTATCAACACCGATACAGTAAGGGTGCGTGTCGTGAATTTTGTGACCCTCACGGGTCGCTCCGATACCACAATATGCCTCACCGATTCAGTACAACTGAATATCAATACCGATGCACTGTCATTTCAATGGACGCCCGCTGCGACGTTGAATAATGCAACGATCGAAGACCCGGTGGCAACACCAACCTCCAGCACCACCTACCAGGTGCAGGCCAATATTGGTAGCTGTGTTGCCTTCGAGAGTATCCGTATCAACACGGTGCCTTACCCTGTGGCGAATGCCGGACCTGATACGACAATCTGCTACAATACCCCTGCCTTCCTGCAAGGCTCGCACAACGGGGTCTCGTTTGCCTGGTCGCCGACCGCCTCACTGCTCAACGCGAATACGCTCACACCAACTGCCTATCCGGCCCGAACAACTGAATATGTTCTCAGTTCCACCGACAATGCAGGCTGTCCAAAGCCTGGTTTTGATACGGTGCTTGTGACAGTATTGCCAAAGATCATCCCCTATGCAGGAAATGACACGATCGTAGTTGTTGGTCAGCCTTTACAATTGAATGCTGAGGGTGGTGTAACCTATAACTGGAGCCCGCCCGATTTTCTCAATGATCCAAACATCCCGAATCCGGTAGGTGTTTATAATGCTGAAGTTGACAGCATCACGTATGTAGTCCGTGTATTCAATGCAGCGGGTTGTTATGATTCAACCGATATCACGGTCGTCGTATTCAAGACCAACCCTTATGTGTTTGTTCCAACCGGGTTTACGCCAAATGGTGACGGGCTCAATGACATCGTTGCTCCGGTGGCCGTTGGTGTAAAGGATATCAATTACTTCAAGATCTTCAACCGTTGGGGACAGGAAGTGTTCAGCACCACGATCAATGGCAAGGGCTGGGATGGGCGCATCAGCGGCGTGATGCAGGCCAGCAACGTATTCGTATGGATGGTCGGGGCAACCGACTATACGGGTAAAAAAATTACGCTGAAAGGTACGGTCACACTTATCCGTTGACAGGCCACATTCTTAAATTCGCTCAAAAGTTTTGATGGAAAAAATTGTGTTTGTTACGGGCGCCAGTGCCGGATTTGGCAAGGCATGCGCCATAAAATTTGCAGAAGCCGGCTATAAACTCATCCTGAATGCAAGGCGCCAGGACCGCCTGGAAGAACTGGCAGCCAAACTCGCGGAGAAATACAATAGCAAAACATATCTGCTCCCTTTCGATGTGCGTGATCAGCAGGCGGCATCGAGCTCCATTGACAATCTGCCGGAGGACTGGAGAAATATTGATGTTCTTGTAAATAATGCAGGGCTTGCCGTAGGGCGCGATTATTTCGAGGAGGCAAATCTTGATGACTGGAATATAATGGTGGACACAAATATCAAAGGCTTTATGTATGTGGCAAAAGCAGTATCGAAACTGATGGCAGTCCGCAAACAAGGCCACATTATCAATCTTGGCTCGATCGCCGGCAAGCAGGTTTACGAAAAAGGCAATGTGTACTGCGCTACAAAGTTCGCCGTCGATGCCCTTAACCAGGCCATGCGGATAGACCTGCTGAGGCATAACATCAAGGTGACCGGCATCCACCCCGGTGCTGCAGAGACGGAATTTTCCCTTGTCCGGTTCAAAGGTGATAAGGAAACTGCAGCCAGCGTATACGCGGGTATTCAACCACTCACTGCCGAGGACGTGGCAGAAGTGATCTTCTATACGACCACTCTCCCACCGCATGTGTGCATCAATGACCTGGTGGTTACGTGTACGCAGCAGGCAGATCCGATATATATGAATAGAATGATGTAAACTTTATGCAAAAATCAACATTAAAAAGTTTCTCTGCCGGGGAACTACTGTTCGGCGTTGAAAGCTTCAGGTTTTGAGTTTTGAGTTTTAATAAGCAAAAACCCTCAACTCCGCCGATTTAACGTAAATTACTTTCGAACCTCAACCCCGTTTTCTACCTTTATCCCTGATTCCGATTCCATTCAAAAACCGCCATGAAGAACATCTTCCTTTTTTTGTTCACACTCCTGACCTTGCAGGTCTTTTCGCAGGACGTCATCCGGCAGCAATCCTGCCAGGATGAATTCATCAACAAACAGGTCGATAGTCTCAAGAATATGTTCGGCGCCCAGGGATTCCAGCTTGTGCGGGAGGCCTCCATCACGATGGAAAGCGAATTTGAAATGCCGGTAGTTATGCCGCTTACCCAGGGCGTACTCTACCAGTTCATTTTTATTGGCGATTACTCTTCCAAATTATATGAGGTAAGGATGTTCGACTGGAATGAAAAACAGGTTGTCTTTCAGCAGAAACGCTGGGGTGATGTAGACGGGAACATCATATCCTACGCATACCAGCCACAATTTTCCGAGTTCCACATGATGAAACCTGTGCAGGTAAATAAAAAGAAGAAGAAAGGTATCTGCGGTTACGTCATGCTTTTTAAAAAGGCGGCACCTGAAGCGAAATCCAAACCTGCGGCCCACGACAAGTTCTGATCATCTGCCTATACCCTGGTAAACTATTCCAGCATCTTCCACCAGTTTTCGTTCCACGCTGTTTCGGCCATCGATGAAATGAGTAACCCCGGAGGCCGCAAGTTGTCTGAAGTCCAGGTCACGATATTGTGCATGCATGGTCACCAGGAACGCAACCGATGCGCCTGACTGGTATATGTCCTGGCAGGCCGTAAATCCTTTTGCACTGATCTCTTCTGAACTAAACTCTGTATCGTGTACGGTGTAGTCATAGCCGGCTTTTTCCAGTGCCCTGGCGAGCAGGTAAGTGGTGCTCAGCGAATCCTCCTTTACGTTCGGCCGGAAACTTAATCCCAGTATTAATGCCCGCTTTGGTGAAAGATTTTTGGGAAGCAGGGAGACAGCAAATTCGGCCATCTGGTTATTGATGATCCTGCTTTCCCTGGCCAATGTAAATTCAAGCCCCGCCGACCTGAAATTTTCCATGAGAAAATGCGGATATACCGGTGTACAGTGGCCACCCACCCCAATACCGGGCTGCAAGATGTTTGCTTCTCCGTCCGTATTGATCAGCGGGATCAGGTCGTTGAAATTGATGCCCTTAATAGTAGCAAATGTTGCAAGCTGATTCGCCAGCGCTATATTGATATCGCGGTAGAGCATGCCCGCAAGCTTCAGCATTTCCGCTGCTTCAATACTGCCCGCCTTTAGCAGGATTTGAGTGGAGAAAAAATGAAGATAGAGCCTGTACGCATCTTCGGTTGCTTCTTCTGTGATACCACCGATAATCTTTGGTATGCGCGAAAGCTGATCGAGCATGGTACCACTCTTTATCCGTTCCGGGCTATGAGCTAATTGAAAATCCTGGCCATGTGATTTACCCTCTTGTTCCAATACCCGCAGCACCTCGTTCCGGCTAAACCCTACCGGTATGGATGTCTCGATCACTATCACCCGCTTGTCTCGCAGATTCGGCGCTAAAGAGCGGATACACTGAAGGAATGGTTCCTGCTTTACCTTCTTCTCCTCATCAATGATCAGGGGAATGCAGACAATGATGCCATCGGCACCAGCCGATGCGGCATAGTCACCGGTGATCGCCAACCTCCCGGCAGCGAAACTTTCTGTCAGTATTTCCTGTAGCCCCGGCTCATTGGTGCGGAAAATCCGGTTCTCAAATTGCTCCGCAACCGCAGGGTTGGAATCTATCGCCACCACTTCATGCCCATGCAACAACACATTTGCCGCTACTGCCTGTCCAATCTTACCGAATCCAACGACAATGATCTTTTTCATAGTTGCATTTTCCTGCACAAATAAAAAACGCCGGTTGTAAAACCAGCGTAATTTATTAATATAAACTTGAACGGTATAATCAATCTACCTGCCCACGTGCGCGCGGAAGCAGGCAATGACTTTCTCGATATCCGCATCATTCATCGGGATGTACAGCGGCAGGATAATGCTCCTGTCTGCGGCATCCTCTGATACAGGTAATGAGACGCCGGCAGACTCCTCTTTGTATGCGGTCTCGCGGTGAGAGGTCATGATACCACGGCGGGTGGAGATGCCATCATCCAGCATTTTCTGCATCAGCTCATTTCTTGACACCGGGCAGTTCTCTTTCAGGTAAATACTGTAAGACTGGTAATTGCTGAAATAGCCTTGCTCCTCGATTGGCAGCCTGATGCAATCAATATCGCGCAAAGCTTCATGATAGCGCAGTGCAATCTTGCGGCGCTCTTCCACGATCCAGTCGAGTTTCTCCAGTTGCTTTATACCCACGGCCGCCTGGATATCCGTCATCCGGTAATTATAGCCCACTTCGATATGATCTTCAAAAATCACTTTGGCAGACTCGTGCCGTACGCGGTCATTCACGGACATACCATGCTGGCGAAGGAGTTTCATGCGGTTGTAGAATGCTTCGTTGTTCGTGGTGATCATGCCGCCATCACCGGTGGAAACGACCTTGCGCGGATGGAATGAGAAGCAAACGAGATCGGAGTGACTGCCGATCCTGCCACCCTTGTACGATGAACCTGCGGCGCAGGCAGCGTCTTCTATAAGTTGAAGATTGTGTTTGGCAGCAAGCTCGCGGAATGCATCGATATCCGCGGGCATACCGATCTGGTGTACCAGGAGGATGGCCTTTGTCCGGGGAGTGATGCGCTTTGCGGTATCAGCTACATCGAGATTGTATGTTACCGGATTCACCTCGGCAAACACAGGTGTTGCTCCCACATATTTTATCGAGTTTGCGGTGGCCACATAACTCATCGAAGGACAAATGACCTCATCACCCGTCTTGATTCCCGCTACGATCATAGCAAGGTGGAGGGCTGTCGTACAGTTGGACACGGCAACGGCGTATTTGGCACCGGTGTACGCTGCAAATTTCTCCTCGAACTCCGCTACACGCGGGCCCTGGGTGATCCAGCCGGTAAGGATCGTATCATAAGCGGCCTGAGCTTCCTGCTCAGTCAGGTATGGTTTTGCTATCGGGATCATGCTGGTTCTGTTGTTGCTTTTATTTTTTCAAAATACCATGCGGATAATTCCTTCATGCCCTGCTCAAGAGAAACAGTCGGCGTGAAGTTCAGCAGCGTCTTCGCCTTTTCTATATCCGCCAGCCTGCGGCTTACCGGGTTATATGCGGAAGAGGCCGTGTGCGATGGCTGCAGGTTCGAGTCATTCACTTTCAGCAATACATCCAGGAGTTCTTTCAGACTCGTCTCTTCGCAGTTACCGATATTGAACGCCTCATCGGTCACATCGGCCTGGAGAGCCGCCACATTCGCCTTCGCAATGTCTTTTACGTACACGAAGTCCATGGTAGTTGACCCGTCGCCATGGATAACAGGGTTCGTACCTGTCCGGATACAGTCCAGCCATTTGATCATCACTTCGGTGTACTTTCCGTCAGTATCCATTCGCGGACCATATGCGTTAAAGTAGCGCAGCGCTACATAGTCCAGGCCATACATGAATTTAAAGCTGCGGAACAATTGCTCGCCCCAGAGTTTTGCAGCTCCGTAAAATGTCTGGTTGTTGTATGGATTGTCGGTTTCGGGTGTGGGGAAATGCTGGGCAAGTCCGTAAACTGATGCACTCGAACTGTAGATCACTTTTTTCACCTTATGCTTCACACAGAGATCAGCCACTTCAAAAGTGGATTTCAGCATTACATCAAAGGCTTCCCGGGGATTTGCCGCACAGGAATTGATGCGAAGCGCGGCCATGTGAAATACGTAATCGCAGCCTTCAATGCATTTTTCCAATAATGCTGTATCACGCATATCACCCTGGTGAAATTCCACCACGGGATTGCCATAAAACGACTTCATATTTTCTTTGGATCCGCGTATGAAGTTGTCGATGATGACGATCTTCTTTGGTTCCAGTTTCAAAAGCTCCTCCGCCACATAGGATCCAATGAATCCCGCACCACCTGTTATCAGGATGGTGCTTCCTTTTACCTTGTTAAGCATGTTGACTATTGTTTAATGTTAGTATGATAATTCCTGAAATGATCAGCGCAAAACCAAGGAACGAGATCATGTTCAGTTGATCTTTGAAAATAAAATAACCTGCAATCACGGTCAGCACGAAGTTGATTCCCGCAGAGACCGGTATGATGAAGGTGAAATTTCCCGCCGATAAGGCTTTGAACAGCACCAATGCCGAGACAAAGATCAGTGCAAAGGCAGCGATGACCTGGAAATCAAGCAGGAATTTGATCCAGTCACTAAGCACGTTCAGCGCCCGGCCTTTCAGCTTCCACTTGATCAGGGCTGCGCCCGATACGTTCAGCAGGGCATAAAAGAAACAGAAAGTGATTGCTTTGATCATGCGTTTTCCAGTTCAACTATTTCATCGATAATAAACACCGGCCGGCGACGGCTGGCATCTAGTGTCCGCCAGAGATATTCAGCAATGATACCAAGTGAAATGTTGGTGATGCCAAAACCGATCATCAGAATGGAGACCAACGCTGGCCACCCGGCCGCCAGGTCATCAAATACAAATTTCCGTACTACTATGTAACCTGACCAGATGATGCCTGCAATGAAGAACAGGATACCGATAAAGGACACCAGCCTGATAGGTGCAAACGAGAAGGCTACAAAGGAATCGATCAGCAGCTTTATCTTCTTGGCGATCGTCCACTTCGACTTACCGGCTTTTCGGGCTGTTTTCTGGTACTCTACAAAATCCTGCCGGAACCCGAGATTCAGTATCTGCAGGAAAACACTGGAGTTGCCTTCCACATTCCGGTTAACCGCATCGGCCACTTTCCTGTTGAAGAGCACCACATCAAACCCTCGATCGGGGTAGCGGCGGTTCACATATTTCTGCATCAGCCTCGAGTAGAACTTCGAGAACTGCTTTTCGAAAAATGAATTCTGTGTACCCATGCGATGCGCCCAGACAATATCATTTTCGTTTTCCACTGCCTTGGCATACATCGTTGTCACGTTGGTGATCGGGTCCTGGAGATCTGCATACAGGAAAGTGATATACTCGCCTTTGGCATGCATGATCCCTGCGCGCAGCGCAGCGTGAGAACCATAGTTCTGCGAAAAACTGATCAGGCGTGTATTTGGCGGAAACTTCGTTGCGCGGATCATATTGACCGAGCTGTCGGTGGATCCGTCATTTACCATCATCACTTCAAAGCGGAGATCCGGCCGGCTTGCCGTAAAATTCAGCAACTCGTCTGCGAGCCTCGGGATATTATCCTCTTCATTGAGAAAAGGAATGATGATCGTTATATCAATTCTGGGTTCCATGCGCAATAGGCTTTTTAATTTCTCTTGCCGGGTTGCCGGCTACCCGCGATTGCGGAGGGATTGATTTTACAACATTGCTGCCCAGGCCTATCAGCGTGAACTCGCCGATGGAAATGCCATTGATCACATTGGTGCCACTGCCTATGTAGCAATTATTGCCAATGGTAGTACCACCTGCTACAGCAACATTGGAACCGATCAGTGTATAGTCGTTGATTCGGCTGTCATGGTGCACGACTGAATTTGGCAGTATACAAACATGATCACCGATTACTGCATTGCTGGTGATGACCACACCGGCCATGATAAGGCAGTTACGCCCGATCCTCACCTGCCGGCCGATCCTCGCCGAGGGATGTATCACACTTACCAGCCTTTCGTCGGGAATACCCAGGGAGGCGATATGCTCATGACGTTTGGGAAATGAGACCGCACTGCCCGGAACGGCGAGCACAAACGCGTCGGGAAACATTTCCAGCGCACTCCGATCATAAACTTTTACCCCATAAGGTGTGTCGCCCTGGCGGGATACAGTATCATCGATGAAGCCAACCAGCTCAAACTGATCACCGAGGCAATCTACGGCTTCGAGCGCATTGCCGTTATAAGGGAAGATGAGCAGCTTTTTCATCTTAACTGTATTTATTCACGGCATTGATCACCTGCGTCACATCCTCATCTGTGAGCTCCGCGTACATAGGTAATGATACACAATGTGAAGCCAGGTATTCAGAATGGGGGAAATCGCCGTTTTTATAACCGAGGTGACTGTAAGCCTTTTGCAGGTGACAGGGAACAGGGTAGTGAAAAGCAGCTACTATGTTATTGGCGTCGAGGTGTTTTACAAAACGGTCTTTATCTTCTGTTGTCACGACGAACAGGTGAAATACAGAGTCAGCAAACGCAGGCTGTGACTGCATTTTTACCAGTGGGTTGGTGATCTCGCTGAGATAGCGTTTTGCAATTGCCCGGCGGCGATCATTCCATCCCTGGAGATATTTCAATTTCACGGAGAGTGAAGCTCCCTCGAGGCCACCCATCCGGTAGTTATAACCGATCTCATCGTGATAGTAACGAACTGTGCATCCATGGTTGCGAAGGCTTTGCAGGTGCTTGAGATAACGTTCGCTATTGGTGGTGATACCACCGGCTTCGCCGCAGGCACCAAGATTTTTGCCCGGGTAGAAACTGAAGCAGGCCATTTCTCCGAAACCACCTACTGGCTTTCCGTTGTATCTCGCTCCCTGTGCCTGTGCGGCATCTTCTACCAGGAACAGGTCATGCTTACGGCAGATGGCTTCCACAGCTTCAATATCGAATGGCTGACCATATAGATGTACGCCAATCACAGCCTTTGTCTTATCGGTGATCTTTTCTTCAATTTTTGTTGCATCGATCTGCCATGTATCAGGATGACAGTCTACAAAAACCGGTGTGGCACCGGCATGGCTGACACCCCATGCTGTAGCGATGAACGTGTTGGCGGGAATGATCACTTCATCACCGGCACCAATACCCAATGCCAGCATGGCAAGATGGAGGGCGGTTGTGCCATTGCTCACACCTGCTGAATATTTGGTATCGCAGAAATCCGCAAATGATTTCTCAAATTCTTCTACAAATGGTCCGCCGGAGAAAGCTGTTTTTTCATATACTTTTTCAAAGGCTTCAAATACTTCGGCCTTGATCTGCTGGTGCTGACCGCGAAGGTCCAGGCAGGGAATTTTTCTTTCCATAAAAACTGAGATCGGTTGTTTGTTAAGGTTGAGATTAAGGTTGAGGTTGAGATCAGATTGTCTTGATAACTTTTGCGGGGCTGCCGGCCACTACCGTATTTGGGGGCACATTCTTCGTCACTACGGCACCCGCTCCCACCAGTGCATTCTCACCAATGGTGATACCGCAAAGGATGGTGGCATTACTGCCAATAGAAGCGCCTTTTTTGACAAATGTTTCCACCAGTGTCCAGTCTGCATCTGTTTGTGCGCTGCCGTCCGGGTTGGTTGCACGGGGAAAAAGATCGTTGGTAAACATCACGCCATGGCCTACAAACACATTGTCTTCAATGTGTACACCCTCACAGATGAATGTATGACTGGATATTTTGCAATTTTTTCCGATTGTCGCACCTTTTTGTATCTCCACGAAGGCTCCCACCTTGCTGCCATCACCGATGCTGCAGCCATAGGCATTCACGAAATTGAAAATCCGCACGCCTTCACCAAGGGTTACATTGTTCAGGCTTTGCTTGTCGTTATTGATCGTTACTGTTTCCATGTTACCTGATTTTTACTTCTTTTCCTTTATTCTTGATCGATTCCTGTGATGCTTCGAGGATCTTCACCACCTGCATTCCAAGGTGAGCGTTGGCTACCGGTTCTTTCTTCTGCTGGATGGAGGTGATGAAATCTTTTGCCACCCCGGCAAGCGCTTCCTGGCTTGATAATTTCGGAATGAACACATCGCCGGTCCGATAGTCAACCATGATCTTGGTCTTTACATCATCCGTTTTGTGATCATAGCCAGTATCATAGACCCGTACCTTTTCAGATGGCTCGAGGTCATTGTACACGATCATTTTCTTATCGCCACCTATCAAGGTCTGGCGCACTTTCACGGGTGAAGTCCAGGAACAGTTGAAATGCGCGATGAAGTCGGAGTTGTAGTTCACCGTCATGTAAGCGATGTTCTCGATATTATTTCTTGTATGTGAAATACCGGTTGCATTAATACTGACGGGTGCCTCGGGTACGAGATAGGTCAATATGGAAATATCATGCGGTGCCAGGTCCCAGAGGACGTTCACATCGGGCTGGAAGAGACCAAGGTTGATACGGGAGGAATCGAAATAGCGGGGGGTGCCGACACCATCATTATCAATCAGCTCTTTCATCTTCTGTACAGCACCGGTATAAAGGAACGTGTGGTCTGCCATAAGCGTGAGTCCTTTGCTGGCAGCAAGCTCGATCAACTGCTCTGCTTCTGCTACGGTAGCGGTCATAGGCTTTTCGATGAGGACGTGTTTGCCCTCTTCGAGTGCTTTTTTTGCAAGGGGAAAATGGGAATAAACCGGAGTGGCAATAACCACAGCGTCAATTTCTTTGTCATTGATGATGTCCTGTGCATCAGCAACACCCTGGATGGTAGGGAACACTTTGGCAAGTACGGAGAGGCGCTCGGGGCGGCCATCAGCGACGGCTTTCACCTTACAATCTGCCGCCGAAAAAAAGTTTCTTACAATATTGGGGCCCCAGTATCCGTATCCAATGACCCCGACAGTAATGTTTGACATGAGTGAGTTAGTATTGGTTGTTATAGTTTAATTCAGCTCTTTGGTTCCACAGCAGTAACGTCTACGGCCATGAATATTGCGGTAGTTCACAGATTACTGATACAACTGTATCAATACTAAATATCAGGATTGTAGAAATGGAGATACGATAGGAATTGGTACGGCTTGAATATTGGTGTCGACAGAAAAAGTAAAAAAAGAACCCTGGAGGCTGCTTCTTACCTTGCTACCAATCTTGTGAGGCTTAAAGCGTTTTCTGCTTCGGGCTCAAAAGTATTAAAAAAATCGAAAACCTACTAATTTATGGGTATAACTATCTGAATCCGTTAATTCACTCATTCCCAATGCCTCACAGGCTATTGTGCCAATGAAACGCGTACCTGAACCCCACCTCTTGTATTTGTGATCGGGAACGCATTACTGATCTTCGGAATGTTCCGGTTTTGCTCAAAATACAGTTTCAGGCTGATACGGCTGTTCAATACATAGTCTATTGAAGGAGCGATCCGGATGATCTTCTGTCCCGATGTACCGAACGATGTTCCCTGGTCCAGCTTGCTGTTGGCAGTCGCGTCATCCCGCAGGCTGAAGTCGAACCGGAATGTAACATCATTATCCAGCTTCATGCCCTTCTTCCCGATCCGGATATTCTTCAGTAATGGCATGGCCTTCTTGCGGTAGCTGAAGCCGAATGTAGTCTCAGTGGACCTCGTCTCCGCCAGTTGGTAATCGATCAGGCTCAGGCTGAGTTGACGGCTCTTGCGGTATTCAAACCGGGTGCTCAACTGGTTCGTAAAGGTCATATCCACTTCGATCAATGGATCGAACTGCTCCTGTATCGTGATGTTCGGTACAAGGAAATAAGGTATGTATTCACCCGACTGCGGATCACGGAAATAAGGATATCCAACGCGGAACGGATCAAGGAACAGCAGCGCAGTATTGAAGCTGTTCATGCTTAACGTACTGTGGTACCCATGCCTGATCGTAACATTCGTAAATATCTTGTCAAGACCCGCAATTCTGGACAGGCCATTATAAGTCACCGTCCAGTTTGGCTTTGGCAGTAACCCGCTGAAAGGATTTGAACGTATGCCGGAGTTTGAATGTTTGAACAGCCTGATGGACTCAGGATCTTTTCCGGAGTAGGCAGCGAGGAACGATGGTATCACCACATCCTGCGCATAACGGCCGTAGCCCTCATAAAACTCGGGGTCGTTGGGATCGATCACGCCGCCCTGGTAGGGGTTGGCAGCAGCCAGTTTCCCGGACAATCTAACCCGGTTGGCCTCAAACACCTTAAATGTCTCCGACACGACGTTTGGATCGAAATCCTTGAAGAGTGTTTGATAGGAAATATAGCTGATGCTGAAGCTTCCCATCGCATAAGGGTTCAGGCGGGTAAGGCCAACATTATCGAACGCGCTTGTATCCTTGTACAGTTCCGAATAATTTTTGCTGAATGATTTATCCAGGTTGATATCGATATTCAAATCGCGGAAAGGACTGGCTTGTGCGGTAATACCTATCCGCTGGTTATACCGTTGCTGGATCAGCGCTGATACACGCGGGTCATTTGACAAGAGTCCTTTTGAGCCGAGCCCGTTGATCCAGTTGGTATCTGGTTGATAACCGAAGATGAAATCAAAGCCAGGCTGCCTGCTTTTCAGGTTTGCACCAAGGATGTGTGTGCTATCCATGTATCCCGGCAGTGTTGTTCCGAAATCTTCCGTATACTGGATGCCTACACGTTTTACGGAGGTAAGCAGTCCCGCCGCGAGCCGCATCGCTCCACCTACTTCCGGCAATACGTTGCGGCGCGCTTCGCGCAAACGACGTTTCTCTTCCCTTGCCTTACGTCGTTCTTCTTTGCGATACTGACGGCGTTCTTTTGCTGTCATCTTCGCGAGCACTGAATCAGGCAGGGCCGTTGATGGCTTTGCAACCGGTTTATCCGCTGGCTTTGGATCATTAGGTTTCGGTGTTTTTGGCGCGTTGGACGGTCCGTTCGCCACAGCGCGCAGGAACCTCGATTTATTGTAAAGCTGCTCGAAGTTGAGCTCCCCGGTCAGGTTACGGGTTTGTGTGTTCGAAAGCGTGTTACCCAAAGGACGGGCCAGCAGAGAGGCGGCCAGCCAATTATATTGCGCACTGTACGTGGCACGCACTGTCGTCCAGTCGAGCAGCGGTATCTTCTGTGTCGGCACGGTGTAGGTCACGGACGCCTGTTGGCTATAGCGGGTATTCCTGCCACCTTTGAACAGATTCCGGCGGACCGAGTCCTTCTCCGATTCACTGTCTATACGTCCGAATGGTTCATCCACACGCGCATTATTGGTCGCCTGGAAATCAAACATGATCGACCGCGTGATTGGCCATTGCAGGATATAGAAACGGTCAAATGTGAAATACTTATCGTAGGTCTCCGGTATTTTATATGGTCCGCCTCCCACATTGCGCGGCCTGGTGGCGCCAAACTGCCGGAACACATCCGCACGGAATGAAAGCTGCGAAGGAACATAATTGAAATTGATGTCCTTGATCACTGTCAGCCATTTCGATCTTGATTTGATCAGTCGCTTGAATGGCTCAAGGTATCGTGGTTGAGGAGCATAATTGTACCCTATCGCACCGCGAGTTCGTCGTAGTTCATAATTTTCAATCAGCGGGTTGTGCTGCTTCGTCTCGAGATACGAGTAGTTGAAATCAAAATTTGTCAGGCTCCAGATCTTGGGACGTTTGCCGTCGGTCTTTATTTTTTTTACGTTGGTAAAATTCAACGTCTTGATCGTCGTGATATCCTGCGCATCATTGCGGATAGAGTCTTTGGCGTCACGGCTGGCGGCTACATCCAGCTTATCTTTTAATTTGATATCAAGATCATAGGGATCATACTCCGGCGTACTGGAGATGCGGCTGATACCTGCATATACAGGAATCTGCACGCCCAACTGGCGGGGCAGCAATTTACCTGCATCAATGTTGGCAGATACATCGAACGTATACACATCTTCACGGCTTCTTTCATTTACCCGTTGCTCCAGTGTTCCAAACCCGCGACTGCGGGCTGTACCGGCAAGCGTGATATTACCAAGGTCGGCAAGTTTCAAATCAACACGACCGAGTGCAGCCCATCCTCCCTTTTCATCCAGGTTGGAAAACCGGAGCTCATTGAACCATACCTCGGCACAGGCATTTTCTTCGTTCGTATTCTCTACGGACAACAACATACCGCGTACCTCGCCAAGGTTCGGGTTACCGATGATACCAAAGCTGCGGCCATCCGGGAGCGTCTCACTGTAATACTGCGATGGCGAGGTGGACGACTGGTTACGTCGAAGCTTTAGTTTTGTCAGCTCATCGAGATCAAAATCGAGGTTGTTGGCTTCCGGCCATATTTTCAAACTGTCCGTTTCGCCCCATTGTGTTTTCTTCAACGGCACCCGCACTTCATAGAAGTTGCCCTGGAAGTCATTTCCAATCCTCACGATGGCCGTGAGTGAATTGTCCTGGATAGCATTATTGGAATTGCGGCCCTCTGCGTGGATGAACATACGCATCTTACCATACTGACGCATATCCATGTTCATTGTCTTGAACACACCGCGTGCTTCATTTCTCGGTAAACCGCAAAGCTGCACACTGAGTGATTGCTCATTCAAAAAAAGCTGCACATTGTTATTGCTGAGTTGTTGTTGTCTTTCAATCCCCGGGGGAACAACATAACGTACAGGACTGCGCTGATCATTTTCTTCCAGGTTAACTGCAAGCGTATTGAACTCCACAGGATCAGTTGCGGGCAGGTTGACATAGTTCCCTGAGGTATTGATCTCGTACTTGAATTGACGCCACTGGTTGCGGACAAGCTCCAGTTTACCAAAGCGCATAACGATGGAATCCTCAAAACCAGTGAGGAACATCCGGATAAACCTGATAGATTTAAAATCTGGGATATTACCCACTTTACTTTCGAAGTCCGCGATTGGTACGCGGAACAAATACCATTTTTCTGTACGGGTAACACCGTTTGCAGGAGTGACCGTCACGTTCCGCACATCTGTAATGTAGTTGGATCCCGCTGTCATGTTTGGAAAAATGTTCACCTTATACTGGAAATATTCTTCCACTTCATTCAGGGTGTTGTCGCGGTTCAGCTCCTCCGCATCCGGATACTGCGTAAAGGCATTGACGAACTCGCTTCCGTTGTTGGACACCGGAGAGTTTCCGTGCGGGTTGTTTATGTTTTTATAGCGGCCAAGAATACCAACGTTGCCCGCGTCATAAGATGGATCACGATATGGTTTAAAATTATCCGCAGACGGATCGTTGGCAGCGGCGGCTGCGGCGGCTGGTGGCAATGCGCCCAGGTATGGACCAAACTTGATTCGTTCTTCCTCGTCCGTCAACCCATCCAGTCCCACATCCTGGTACTGGCGGTCATCCGGGTCATTGCTGAATGCATTGGTAACCTGCAGCGGATTAGATGGCACCTTACCCCAGACAGTATTATTATCTACCGGTGCATTGTTTGTCGGTGTGGGTAAACCATTTTCATACTGGCGTTTCCCATCGCGGAGCACATCTTCTGAGATATTACCGAAGTTGAAATACAACGACCCGCCTGTTGGGTTAGCGGTATTGCTGACAAAGGGATCCTGCACCCAGAACTGGAAATATTCGATGTTGCCGGTTTCGAAATCGATCTGATCGATGTTCCGCATGATCCCTGCCCATGACTGGCGCGGATTTGTGAGTCGGCCCTGTCCATCTATGCGGGCAGCGCTGGTCTCGAAGTTGTATGGACCTTTATCCTTTGGATAGTAAGCGAGGTCAAATGTTGTAAGCAGGCTCTGCCCAAAATCAGTGGAACGTTGAGGGAAAATCTCCTGCTGGAATACCTGGCGGGTTTCAGGCTTGGACAATTCCTCTACGTTTCCGCGAAGCGGGTTATTGCTGTTGCTTTTTTCCTGCAGCACCGGCTCGATATTATACCACGCAAGTTTCGCACGATTGTAACCACTTGCCAGGTTGTTGGTGAGTTGTGATTCAGGGAAAAGCTGTGGCACAGAAGCAAGCGTCCAGTTGATCAATGGGAATCGCAGATCGATGGCAGACTGTGCACCCTCGAAATCATCTATATAAGAAAGGCCGTCGGCTCCGGCACCAATCTGTTTCGGGTGTCCGGGATCCAGGACAGCCGCTTCGGCATACGCGGTGATGGACGACATGGCTTTCGTGGAATAGAAAGGCAGTTTATCCAACAGTCGCGTCAGCTTCGGCATGTCAGACCGATAGTCCAGGTCAAGACCATACATCGTGTTGCGGATGGGATCTTCACCATAGGATTGCTTGATGAAGAAAGGCCTTTCGCCGAGACGGGTGATCGTACCACCAAATGATAATTTTTTATTCGCCAGGTAATCAAGTCTTAGTCCCATGAAATTCCGCTGCTGAATACCAAAGGCTGCCTGGTTTTCATATTGAACGTCGACCGGTATACCAGAGTTGATGATGGATTGATTGATGACGCGCAGCGTACCGAGATCGTAGTTGATCTCATAATCGATATTCTCCTGCAGGGTTTGGCCACCTGCAGTCACCGTTACTGATCCACGCGGGATATTGAACCCGAGCTGGTAATCACCATTCCCGGAAGAGGATGTCTTTGATTTACCCACGATCTTATACCGGTTGAGGTTGGCATAGGTCTGGGCGATTGCTTTGATCGTATCGTAAAGCGGATAGTAAATATAGCGGTCGCGTTCTGCCTGCGTGGGATACACATATTCCAGGTTCCGGCCGAAAGGCTCGAGGACAGGGAAGATCACCCGGCTCATAGACGAGATCACTGTGAATCCTTCAATGAAGTCAAACACGCCGTCGGGCTGTGGGTCGTTCTGGTTGTTGAGCCGGTCCAGGTTTACCAGTGAAATGATGGGTTGACCTTCGTATTGTGGCAATACATCTGACGGAGGCAGGTAACGTTTTTCTCCCAGGCTTGGTTCTTCATAAAGTACATCCAGTTTGAAATCCGCACGCTCAAGCTGGCCATAACCAACCGAGTACACGTTTTTCATCATCAGGTCCCAGATCGGGAGATTGGTACGTTGTGAAGTTGCCTTCAGCAACTTCAGAAAAAGAACTTTCTGGGTTGTACCTGTTGTATCGGGTGGAATATCCTGTGAGAATTCACCCACCTGGTAAACACGACCGTTGTATGTATACTGGTATGCGACACCCAGGACCTCATCTGGCTGGAGTGGCTGGTTGAGAGAAATGAACCCTATCTGGGGATTGTAATAAAAATCTGTCGGGAGTAGCTTACGGGCAAATGTTTTTTCAAAATCCTGTACCGGTGTGAGTCCATTGGATGTCAGGAAACTTTGAACTGTACTCGAGTTTCTGTTGGCCGGGCTGCTGGTGAGCAATGGATAAAGATTGTTGTTCCCGTTAGCAGGCAGTGAGTTTGGATCACCTGTTCCGCCCCAGGGTCCGAAAGGTGCGCCTTCACCGAGATCCATCAACGCGACCACATCACGGGTATCGGTCGTGGCGCCGTTGCGGTTGGTAACCCAGGCCTCCATGCGAAGGATCATTACATTGGAATTGACCAGCGGAAGCTGGCTCATCGCCGTGTTGTAGTTATTGCGGAAATACTGGGAAACGAGGAAGTGCCTGTTTTCTTCATAATCATCTGCACGCAGGGAGAAGCTCTGCGCAGCCGATCCGCCTTCGAGTCCAAGTGATTGCCGCTGTGCGCGCTGATTGGCAAGAACACCCGTCACGAATAATTTCCCAAACTGCAGTTGGGTTTTGATACCGAACAGGGATTGCGCACCGGGGATCAGGGTTCCTTTTGAGGTGAAATTGACATTTCCCAACTGGAACTGCTTGATGATCTCGTCATCCTTGCCCTGGTAATTAAGATTCAGTTGGTTCTCGAATTCAAAATTGGCTAGCGTGTTATAATTGATCGGTAGTTTTAATTTATCCCCGATGTTGGCGTCTACCTGGAGCTGGGAGTTCATGTTGAAGTCGAGTCCACCGTTTCTCCGTGCGCGTTCAGGAAGTGTGGGGTTCTTGATGTGCTGGCCCTGGTAGCCGGCAAGCAGATCGACATAGCCGGAGGGTTTTATATCAACTTTACCCGTACCAACAATTCGGTTAAACCAGTCGCGTGAAGTTTTGAACTGGGGTTTGAACAGGCGCCGGTTCATGTCCGACAGCAGGTCAGCGCGTTTGCGGAAATAGTCGGACTCATCGCGGCGACCCTGCATGCGGAGGAATTCATCGCGGGTGAAAGAAACCGGGGTCCTGTAGTTTTTGCCCCCTATTTTTTCGATGATATAGTATTGCCCGGTGATGGGGTCATATTCAACATTGCGGTTGATGAATGCCGTATCGCGGAGATCGAAGGGGTTACGGTTGGGGTTTGAATAGGGATCGCCGTACCTGTCGAAAATAGGGTACTTGAGGGTATCGTTCTGGGGAGGTGTCGGATTCTGGAAATATCGGGCATGCGCCTGGGGAGCGAGGGCAAGCAGGAATAGCAGAGCAACCGCCGTACGGAATATATGAGCAGTCTTGAAATTCAATGTAATCTCAGAATCAATTAGTTTCCAGAAAATTGTTGGATCAGAGGATACGAAGTGATTTTTTGATCAGCTCCTCAACCACCAGACCGGGTTCTGAGACCAGGGTCTTTTTTATAGCCTGCTCAGCAGCCGCCCGATTGATGCCCAGGGCTGTCAGAGCATTTAACGCATCCTGTTGCAAAGTATTGTTTTTCATAGGGGAATTATTTGATTCGATGGGGTGTCGTGAAAGCTTGTCTTTCAACTCCAAAACGATCCTTTCGGCCGTTTTTTTACCGATGCCTTTTATGCCTTCCAGGGTACGGGCATCGTTGGAAATAATGGCCCTGGTAAGTTCCTCCGGTTTCATGTAGGAAAGCATGACCCTGGCAGTCGATGCACCTATCCCGGATACGCTGAAAAGCAGCAAAAACATCTCTTTTTCCGCCAGTTCAGCAAAACCATAGAGAATGTGAGCGTCTTCCCGGACAATAAGTGCCGTGTGCAGCATTCCCTTTTCCAGGTGCTGGATACTGGTAAACGTATTCAGGCTGATCTGCACCTCATATCCTACCCCGCCTACTTCGATCTGGACCATGGCCGGGCTCTTGTACACAAAATCACCTTTCAGGAAAGCTATCATGCCGCGAAAGTAAACGATTTGGTGAATTTCGAATGGTTTTAAACCCACACGCTGGGTGCTGGGGGCTGGGG
>JAEZAM010000150.1 GCA_023430465.1 Bacteroidota bacterium
GGGTGCTGGGTGCTGGGTGCGGGATGACTGGATGCGGGATGACTGGATGCCGGATGATTGGATGCTGGATGATTGGATGCTGGATGCCGGATGAGTTTGACTTTTGCGTTTTAAGTTTTGAGTTTTAAGTTTTTGAGTTTTAAGTTTTGAATTGCCACCGCCTCGCACTCCCCCCTTTCTTCCCTTATCTTGTGAAAAAAACCAATGCCCATAGATTTTCGATCCGATACCGTCACGCTGCCTACTCCGGGAATGCGGGAAGCCATGCAGGCTGCAGCAGTGGGGGATGATGTGTTTGGTGAGGATCCGGCCATCAATGAACTTGAAGCACGAACCGCTGCCATGTTCGGCATGGAAGCCGGGCTGTATTGCCCTTCAGGAACCATGACCAACCAAATTGCGATCAAGGTCCACACCCAGCCGGGGGACGAAGTGATCTGTGACGAGAACTCGCATGTATACCAATATGAAGGTGGTGGCATCGCTTTCAACTCCGGTGCATCGGTCAGGCTGCTGCCTGGTGATCGCGGACGCGTAACTGCCCAACAGGTAGAAGCCGCCATCAACCCCGACGACTATCACCGTGCCCGGACATCACTCGTCTCACTTGAGAATACCAGCAACCGCGGTGGCGGAAGCTGCTATGATCTTGAAACGATTTCCGGTATCCGCGATGTGTGTGACCGTCACCAGCTTGCCCTGCACCTGGACGGCGCCCGGCTTTGGAATGCCCTCGTTGCCCGTCAGGAAGACCCGTTGGCCTATGGCAAACTGTTCCACTCAGTCTCTCTTTGTTTCAGCAAAAGCCTGGGGTGCCCTGTTGGCTCGGTACTCATCGGTAACGAAGCATTCATTCGCAAGGCACGTCGCGTCCGCAAGGCATTTGGCGGTGGTATGCGCCAGGCCGGCTTCCTGGCCGCCGCCTGCACCTATGCCCTCGATCATCACATCGAAAGGCTGGCCACCGATCACCAGCATGCCCGGGTTATCGCTTCAGCACTGGCATCACAAACCTTCGTAGAAAAAATACTCCCCGTTGAAACAAACATCATCATCTTTCAACTGGCCAATGGTGCTTCAGCACCGGCGCTGGTGGAAAAACTGAAACAACATGATGTGCTGGCCTATGCCATTGCTCCCGACAGAGTAAGACTTGTTTTACATTTGGATATAACACCCGCTATGGTTGACCAAACCATCAGTATTTTTGACAAACTATAACCACATACATGTTTCCGAAAATCAATCCTGTTACTACAAATGCCTGGCGCCAGTTGAAAGAAGAACACCAGGCAATTCGCAAACAACATCTTCGTGATCTTTTCCGGGAGGATCCTGCCCGCTTTGATAAATTCCATCTCCGCCTCGAAGACATTCTCTTCGATTATTCCAAGAACCGCGTAACGGGGCGGACGAAAGAGCTGCTCTTACAACTTGCTGAAGAATGTCGTGTCAGGGACGCCATCACTGCCATGTTCAATGGTGATATCATCAATGAAACGGAAGGCCGGTCGGTCCTGCACACTGCCCTGCGTAATGTGAGTGGTGAACCTGTATATGCCGAAGGCCAGGAAGTAATGCCCGCGGTTAAAAAAGTGCTTCGCAAAATGAAGGACTTCTGCAATGCCATTCATGATGGTGAGTTGCGTGGCTATACAGGTAAACGCATTCGTGCCATCGTCAACATCGGGATCGGCGGGAGCGACCTCGGTCCGCTCATGGTCAGTCAGGCACTCAAACCTTACCAGGTAGAGGGCATCGAAACATATTTCGTATCGAATGTAGACGGCACTCACATAGCCGAAACATTGAAAAAGTTGCGACCAGACCGCACCCTGTTTCTCATTGCTTCCAAAACCTTCACCACACAGGAAACCATGACGAATGCATTCACGGCAAGGGAGTGGTTTCTTAAGAAAGCCAAAGACAAGGCACATATTGCTAAACATTTCGTGGCACTGTCCACCAATGAAGCAGAGGTGGTGAAGTTTGGTATCGATAAAAAGAACATGTTTGAATTCTGGGACTGGGTAGGCGGCCGCTATTCACTCTGGAGTGCCATTGGATTGTCGATTGCACTGACCATTGGATACCGCAATTTCGAAAACCTTCTTGAGGGCGCGCACAGTGCAGATATTCATTTCCGTGACACGCCGTTTGAAAACAATATCCCGGTCATCATGGCCCTGTTGGGAGTTTGGTACACCAATTTCTTTGGAACCCAAACGGAGGCTATTCTTCCTTATGATCAGTACATGAGCCGCTTCGCTGCCTATTTCCAGCAGGGTAATATGGAAAGCAATGGCAAAAGCACAGACCGCAATGGCGAGCAGGTAGAATATGCCACCGGTCCGGTGATCTGGGGTGAGCCCGGTACAAACGGGCAGCATGCCTTCTACCAGCTTATTCACCAGGGCACGCCTCTTATCCCCTGTGATTTCATTGCTCCGGCACAAACCCATAACCGCAAGGGTGACCATCATGTGAAATTGCTCTCCAACTTTTTCGCGCAGACCGAAGCGTTAATGAATGGCAAAACGGAAGAGGAAGCGCAGGGTGAACTGGAACAGCAGGGACTCACACCGGAAAAAATAGCCCGCCTACTTCCTTTTAAAATATTTGAAGGAAACCGACCCACCAATTCATTTCTCATCAAAAAGATCACCCCGTACACGTTGGGTCAGCTCATCGCTTTGTATGAACACAAGATCTTTGTACAGGGAGTCATCTGGAATATATTCAGCTTTGATCAATGGGGTGTGGAACTGGGAAAACAACTGGCCAACAGGATCCTACCCGAACTACAGGACGATGCCGCAAGCGGCACACATGATTCTTCCACATCAGGGCTGATTGAGGCATGGAAGAAGATGAGATAGAGCGCGATGCGACTGCCTGCCGCAGGCAGAGTGTGGGGTGTGGAGTGCGGAGTGTGGAGTGTGGAGTGTGGGCCTGCCTGCCGTAGCAAAGCGAAGGCAGGATGCTGGATGGCCTGGATGCCGGATAGGCTGGATACTGGATGCTTTTTTAATTTTTCATTTTTAATTTTTAATGGAACACTTACGCCCCGGTCCCTGAGTAGCCCGTGAGCGCAGCGAATGCGCGTACTTGCCCTGAGCCTGTCGAAGGGTCGAAGGGCCCTGAAATCGGGATGCCTGATGGCATTCTGCTCACTTTGCTCCCGATGTCTCGGGATTTGCATGAAACATCTCCACTGCTGATTTCCGGCCTGGATCACTTACTTTTGGCTGTTTCAAAAACATCTATATATTTGTAACTCCATAAACTTTAAGCAATTTTATAATCTGTAAAAATTACAAACGTGGCGTACGAGAACAACGACAAGAAAATGGAAAGTATCTACAGTAAAAGGATTCGTGCCGGGAAGAGAAGAACATACTTTTTTGATGTGAGGGCTACCCGCGGTAATGATTATTACCTGACTATTACAGAAAGCCGGAAGCGTTTCGACGACAATGGTTACGACAGACACAAAGTGTTTCTTTACAAAGAAGATTTCAATAAATTCATCAAGGCGCTCAATGAAGCTGTCGACTATGTAAAGACTGACCTGATGCCTGATTTTGATTTTGATGCATTCAACCACGACGAGAACCTCGACCAGGATGGTGTTGAATTATCCGGTGCAGAAGGTTCAGTGGATGAAGTAATCGCTGAAGCAGCTCCAAAAGCAATCGTTCAACCGGCGGTTGAAGAAACAGTGATCCCTGCTACAAACGGCAGCACGGAAGAAGTAGATAAATGGTAAGTGATAAATAATACTGATGAAAAGGCCCCTGCAAAAGCAAGGGCCTTTTTTATTGCGGTATCACTGCTGTTCTTCACTCAACCCCGCTCCTGTTGCCTGCGATATAGTGCCGCATAATAGCCATTCAGTGCCAGCAATTCCTCGTGTCGACCCGCCTCTGCAATACGGCCCTGCTCCAGCACAATGATCCGGTCGAACTCGAGCAACGAGAACACCCGGTGCGTGATGATGATGGCGGTGCGGTCTTCGAGGAATTCGTTGAGGTTGCCGATGATCTCCTGCTCGGTCTTTGCATCAACGGCACTCAGGCAGTCATCGAATATCACGATCGACGGATCCTTGATCAGTGCACGCGCGATGGATATCCGTTGCTTCTGTCCGCCGCTCAGGGTCACTCCCCTCTCCCCGATCATCGTATTGTATCCCTCGGCAAATCCCATGATCTCCTGGTGGATACTTGCCTGTCGGGTTGCTTCGAGTACCCGCTCATGGGTCACACCATTCAATCCGAAACCAATGTTGTTCTCCACCGTCTCACTGAACAGGAACACATCCTGTGGCACATAGCTGATCTGCTCGCGCAAGCTGCGGGTGGCATATTTGCGAAGCGTTACCCCATCTATCTCAATCTCGCCCTTTGTGGGATCATACATACGCAACAGCAGTTGCGCCAGCGTTGTCTTCCCGCTTCCTGTCCTGCCGATAATCGCCACCTTCTCACCTTTCCTTACGTGCAGGTTGAAATCATTAATCGCCTTTATCCCGGTGTCCGGGTATACAAAAGAAACATCAGTGAAACGGATATCACCTGCGATCTTTTGCCTGACAGGTTGCATGGGTTGCAGGATAGCCGAATCGGTATCCAGGAACTCGTTGATACGCTTTTGCGATGCAGCGGCGCGTTGGATCATGCTGGCCGTCAGCCCGATGGCGCTGACCGGAAATGTGAGCATGTTGATATACATCACAAACTCCACAATGGTGGCAATCTGCACCTGGTGAGTGCCATTGATATAATACAGACCCCCGATCATGATGGTAAACAATGTGCTGAGGCCGATCAGTAAGGTGATCGAGGGAAAATAGATCGCTTCCACTTTCGCGAGGCCGATCGCATTGCGCCGATACCGTTCTGAATTTTTTATAAAAAATCCCAGCATGGCCTTTTCCTGGACGAACGACTTGATCACCCTGATTCCTGAATAGGATTCCTGTGCATTTGTTGTGAGGTCCGAGAGAGCTTCCTGTATTTGCTCACTCTTTTTATTGATCATGTTATTCACAAAATAGATCGTAACCGCAAGGATGGGCAGCGGTGCCAGTACATAAGCTGTGAGCAGCGGATCACGGCGGTACATGTAGAATACGGCCAGTGAAATGACCGCCACGAGGTTTACCAGGTACATAATTGCGGGACCGGTGAACATTCGCACCCGGCTCACATCTTCTGCAATACGGTTCATCAGGTCACCGGTGCTGTTCTTCTTGTAAAATGCGGAATCGAGCTGTTGATAGTGTCGGTATACTTCGTTCTTTTGATCATACTCGATATGCCGGCTCATGACGATAATGGTCTGGCGCATGAGAAAGAGGAAAATGCCTCTTAATAATGCCAGCAGCAAAATAATGATGCCGCAGAAAAGCACTACTCGACCACGGCCCAGTCCTGACATCAGGTCCCCAAAAAAGCTGACGAAATAATCATAATCCGGCGGGCGGCTGGGCGGCTGATAACCGGGCAGTTGCTGCTGCACGAAATCGATCACGAAACCGGTGATCTGCGGGGTCAGCACGTTGAAATAGTTCGACAGGAACACAAATAGTATCCCAACAAAAAACCGGACCCTGTATTTCCAGAAGTATTTATAGACGGACTTTAGGTGCTTCATTAGAAGCCGCAAGGTACGAAATGAGGCTGAGAGGAAAGTGCGGAGTGTGGAGTGTGGAGTGTGGAGTATGGAGCCAAACTAATGCCGCTGTTGGTGTTTAAATAGAGGACAAAAAGTAGATCAGTTCATCATACCAACAGCCGAAGCACGACAGGCAGTTTAGGTTGAGGGAAAGGCGGAGGTTTTTTAATTTTTCATTTTTAATTTTCACTTGCTTAATCGCGGGTTCAGGATTTGCCTGAAATCAACCCCTACCTCCCCCTGTAATAATCCAACACCCGCATACGAAGGACATAATCATACTTCGCCGCGATCGCATTTATATTCGCGCGGTCCAGGTTATTCTTCGCCGTCAGGTAATCAATCGAGTTTCCCACGCCGGCATTAAAAAGTATCTCCGCTGCCCTGAACGACTCTGTATACGCTTCCACCTGCTGCAGCAGGGTCTTGTATCGCTCCGATGCGCTCGTGAAATTCAGATAGGCCTGTTCGATGGATTGCTGGAGTTGCGTTTTCGTTGTTGTCTCTATCGCCTGGTAATTCTCCAGATCCAGCTTTGCGAGCCTGACACGGTTTCTCGCCTGGAACGAATTAAACAACGGTATCCGCAAATTCAGGCTGATGGAATTGAACAGGTTATTATTCAATTGCCGTGTATAGCCAATCTTATCCGATTGAAAGTTGGCCTTCTTGCGAATTACCTGTGTGGGAACGCCGTTCACCAGCACGTAATCATTGCTCACAACATCAGTTTCGTTAAGAAACACCTCGTTTCTTGCCGCACTGGAATAGTTGGTATTCACGTTTCCGTTCAATGACAATATTGGAAACATCGTTCCCTTCGCGGCCAGAACGGCCTTTTCATAGCTGCGTGTCCTTAACTCTGCTGCCTTTACCTGGGCGAACCGCTCCAGGGCTTCCTGGTAAATCGCCGACGCATTAGCATCATAGCTTGTCAGCAACGAGGCTGCGTCCAGGCGTTCCACCTTCATTGCTGTGTCGTAGGGCACATTCATTAACGCAGCCAGTGAGAGTTTGGATGAAGCCAGTACATTCCGCGCATTGATGATCGCCAGTTGGTCATTTGCATACTGTCCTTTGAGATCGGTCAGCATCGCAGGCTTGATCGCGCCTTCTTCATTTAGTGTGGTAAGCCGTTCTACTTGTCTCCAGGACAGCAACGCCTGCTGGCCTGCCTGCGAAAGGAGTTCTTCATTACTCAGCACTTGCAGGTAAGCCAGGATGACTTGTATCGTTATGTTGTCTTTGATTTGCTGCCAGTCCATTTTATCCGCCTGGTAAGCCAGTTGGGTCTGCCTAGCCGTATTTGAAAGCGTTCCCCCGTCGAACAAGACCACACCGCTGCTCAATCCTACGCTGGAAAAATCATTTCGCTGGTTGATATAGCTATTGGTGAATGGATCAATGCTTCTTCCCTGGTTAATGCCCGCAGATACAACCCCGTTCAGATCAGGGAAACGATCCATCTGTGCCTGGTTACGGTTTATCGCGCCTGACTTCATCTTCAGTTCACCCTGGGTCACATCAAGGTTGTTGTTGAGTGCTGTTTCAATACATTGATTGAGGGTCATGGGTGAATTCGCGCTTTGCTGCGCATGCAATGCAATACCGGTACAGAGAGCTACTATCGTCACAAACTTCTTCATCAATGTCATCATTTATTTGTTGTGTTGCACCATACCATCGAGAAGCTGGATGATCCTCGATCCGTAGGCTGCGTTTTTCTCTGAATGTGTTACCTGGATGATTGTTGTTCCTTCATCATTGAGGCGGCGAAACACCTGCATGATCTCATCTCCCTGGGCGGAGTTCAGGTTGCCGGTTGGTTCATCCGCAAGCAACAGGGAAGGGCGGCCGATCAATGCCCGGGCAATCCCAACAAGTTGTTGCTGCCCGCCTGAAAGCTGATGAGGGAACAAATCTTTTTTGCCGACGATATTGAACCGGTCCAGCATATCTGCCACCATCGCCCGGCGATCTGCAGCTTTCACGTCCTGGTAGATCAGTGGCGTCTCGATATTCTCTGCGACGGTCATTTCATCAAGGAGGTGATAGGCCTGGAACACAAAGCCAATGTGTTGCTTATAAAGTGCGGAACGCTGTTTGTCCCGGAGCCGGTGAACCGGCTCCCCCTGGAAATCATATTCGCCCTCGTTGAAACCATCCAGCATACCAATGATATTCAGAAGGGTTGATTTACCCGACCCTGAAGGCCCCATCACTGATACGAATTCGCCGGCCTGGATATCAAGGTTGATATCCTTGAGCAGAAAAACCCGGTTGCCGGCATGCTCATGCCATTTATATATATTCCTGAGAGAGATCATGGATAAATTTTATTCCGAGCGTAAGGTTTTAACCGGATTTTTTAGTGCTGCCCTCGATGCGTTGAGGCTGACAGTGATCAATGCGATGGCGAGGATGATCAGCCCCACAACCAGAAAGATGCCTATGCCAATGGAAACCCTGTATTCAAAATTCTCCAGCCAACTGTTCATTGCCCACCAGGCAAGCGGTATTGCCACGAGGAAAGCAAATGCAACAAGCAGCAGGAATTCCTTCGACATCAGAAGTAATATCTGTCGCACGGATGCGCCCAGCACCTTCCTGATACCGATCTCCTTGTTTCTTTTCTCGATCGTGAACGCGACAAGTCCAAATAAACCGAGGCAACATATGAAAATGGCGAGGCCGGAGAAGATGAGGGATAATTTTCCTATAAGCTGTTCATTAATGAATTTCCGATTGAAATTTTCGTCCACAAACTGAAACTCGAATGGAAACGATGGGCTGTGCTTGCGGTATGTCTTCTCCACAGCATCAACAGCCTTCCGCACATTCACACCGGATTTGATACGTATATGGAGATTGCGTGACCAGCGGTCTTCGTATGCAACCATCATCGGCCCCGGCTTTTCATACGGAGAAAGTACGATCATATCATCCAGCACACCCACAATCCTTCTTTCTCGCCCCGCCCAGTTGATCGTGCTGCCGACGGGATTCTCCATCCCCATCAGACGAATGGCCTCTTTATTGAACATTACTGTATTGCTGTCGCCCTGCCGGAAGTCGCGGCCCTGCAACAGATGCGCGCCTACACTTGTAGCGTAGTCCTGGTCTGCAAAGGAGAAGCCGATGACCAGGTTATCTTTTGGCGCCGCGCCTTTCCAGCGGATGCCAGAAGTAAACCCCAGCATTGTTGTGACGGGGGCGGAAGTACGCCCCACAGCCGTCACATACCCACTTGCGATGAGATCATTCCGGATAGCATCTATGTTCCTGTCCACATCACTCGATGAGGTGACCATCAGGAGATTCTCCTGGTTATAGCCGGTATCACGCTGTTGAACATGATTGAGTTGCTGGTAAATAATAAACGTGGCTGAGATCAGCACGATCGATGCGATGAACTGTGCTGTAACGAGGATTTTGCGTGGCATCAGCACAGGCTTACCTTCCGATGCCAGCCCTTTCAACACACGTACCGGTCTGAAACCTGACAGGTAAAAGGCTGGATAAGCGCCTGCTACAAGCCCTGACACGACAATGATACCGCCCAATACCAGCCATAACAGCGGATCATTGTAAGGAACGGGAACATCCGTATTAAGTAACCGCTCAAAAGCGGGGAGGCTTAGAAACACCAATCCAATGGCCAGCACAAAAGCAAGTATGGCGAGCAACAGTGACTCTGCGATGAATTGAAATATCAGTTGCTTCCTCGGAGAGCCAAGCGTTTTGCGAATACCAACTTCTCTTGCACGTTTCTCCGACCTTGCGGTTGAGAGATTCATGAAATTGACGCAGGCTATTACCAGGATCACTACGGCTATCCAGGTAAAGAGGTTCACATAGCGGATCCGACCACCCGTGTTATGGCCATCGGTAAACTCTTCATGCAACCTCCATTTCTTCATAGGATGCAGCACAACGCCACCGCGGGTGGTAGGGTTCTCGGATTCTGTATTCTCGCGGATAAGCGTAATCAGTTTTGTTTCCAGCCTTGAAGGATCCGCTCCATCCTGTAAGCGGAAGAACACGCGGTTGCCACAGTTGACCCAGTCGTTTTGAGCCTCCTTGATCTGGGTGGAAGATGGATCGAAAGGGATCAGCGCGTCATATTGTACGGTGGATGATGGGATGACGTCATCCACTACTGCGCTCACCTGCCAGGTGCGGTTGTTGTTGAGTTTTACCTGCTGACCCAGCACGTCCATGTTGCCAAAAAGCGCTTCGGCAGTGCTTTTGGTGATCACAACCCCGGAAAGGTCATTGAGCGCCTCGGGAGAACCTTTCAGGAAAACCGGTGTAAATATTTTGAAAAATTCGGGGCTGACAGTAAGTGTGTTTCTGCGGACAATCTTCTCTCCCACCGTGAAAAGTATATTGTCTCCGAATGATACCACGGCAGATGAATGAATCTCGGGGAACCTTGCCCGTGCAGTTGCCGCCAGCGGATACATCATGTCCGGGCCGGTTCTGACCTCACCATTGAAATTGCGATTTGCCATCGCATGATAAATGTTATCGTAGTTCCTGTTCGAACGATCCCAGTGATATTCATTGTACACCCATAACAGGATGAGCAACGTACAGGCCATGCCTATGGATAAACCCGCCACATTGATAATGGAAAAGGTTTTATTGCGTTGCAGATTTCGCCAGGCAATTTTGAAATAGTTCTTGAGCATATAGATTATTTGTCCTTCAGAATTTTATTCGTTGCGAAGACTTTTTACCGGGTTCACCCTTGCGGCCTTGATGGATTTATATCCAACGGTGAGCCAGGCAATGATCATGGAAGCGCCAACTGCGACGGCAAATACCCAGGCACCAATGCTCATGCGATAAACGAAATTTGAAAGCCATCCCTGCATGATATACCAGGCCAGGGGCGCAGCGATGACGAAGGCAATAATGATCAGTACCGTGAATTCTTTGGAAAAAAGGTAAACGATATTTCCTGCGCTCGCGCCCAGCGTTTTCCTGATGCCTACTTCTCTTGTTCGCTGTACCGCCATGAAGGATACAAGACCATACAACCCCAGGCAGGATATCACCACAGCGATAGCGGCAAATATTTTATACAGCAGGGCAAGTTGATTTTCCTGCCGGTAGAAATCATCGATGCTGCTGTCAACAAAATAAGGACGGTTGGCATACGCCGGGTAATGCCGGCTCCAGATCTGCTGCACATCTGACTCCGCCTTTGCAAAGTTGTTTGTATTCAGTTTTACAGAAGTTACCGTGTAGCTTTCACGACGCGATGCCATAAGTATTGGTTTCGTCTCTTCACGCAGTGAGTTGGTATGGAAATCCCTTACAACACCAACAATGGGTCTCCACGGCGAACCGCCAAGACGGATCTCTTTGCCGATGGCATCCTGTGGATTTTTAACGCCCAGTTTTTTCGTAAGTGTTTCATTGATCACAAACCCTGTAACCGTATCTGATTTGGGATAGCCCTGGCCGGCGACGAACCGTATACCATAAGTTTTAAAGTAATCGTGGTCCGCAAGTTTCACAAATACATTGAAATCGGCATCGTCCTGGTGATCGAAGGCAAAATTGTTTGACCAGTGATTGTCCGAGGATGGCACATCACTGGAGAACGATACGGATTGCACAGCAGGGAGATCAAGCAGATCCTGCTTGAAGGCATTATGTCTCGAATGGATGGCACTGTCGCCGGGAGCTTCAAGCGCCAGTACCGCTGTTTTATCAAAGCCCATATCCGCTTTGCGTACCATGTTCATCTGGGTAATCGCCACGATCGTACCGATTATCAATACCTGAGAAATGCTAAACTGCAGTATCACCAGGCCGCGGCGAAGGGAGTAACCTGCAACCGAAGCGGAACTGATCTTGTTCTTCAATGCCTGCATCGGCCTGAACCCGGACATCACGAGGGCAGGATACGATCCTGCGAGCAGAATAACCGCGAGTGAAAGAAGCAGGCTGAAGCTAATGACAGGACCGGTGAATATGCTCAATGTTTCTTCGATCGATGCCACATGTCGGATCATAGGCAGCGCCAGTTGAACCAGCCCAAACGCCACTATCAGGGCTACAAACACAATGATTGTTGTCTCCCCCATCATCTGCAGGAACAATGCACTTTTCCTTCCACCCAATACCTTACGGATCCCGATCTCTTTTGAACGGTTGACTGCCTGCGCCGTCGAAAGATTGATAAAATTGATACAGGCCATCACCAGGATAAAAACCCCGATGAGTGTCAATGTCCATAGCGTAGACTTGCTGGTGACATGATCACCGAGACTTTCGATCCTGGTATCGTAGTGTACATCAGCCAGCGGTTGCAAGAGTAATGCACGCTCATTACCAGGACGTGGCGGATTATACTTCGCGATAAAAGTTTTCAGGGAAGCCTCCATTTGTTCAGGCGTCCGGCCTTCCGGCAACCTGACGAAAAGCTGGTAATTACTGGTGATGCTACCCCAGTCCTCATCATACCCATAGACATCGGGATAGTTTTTCAATGTGATAAAAGAAGTCACTACCCGTACCGGGTAATCGGTGTTTGAAGGAACATCTTCCAGCACGCCGGCCACCTGAACGGTGATCGCGTTCTCCAGACGGAGGTACTGGTTCATGGCCAACTCCCATTTCCCGAAATATTTCGCCGCGGTGGATCGCGTAAGTACGGTTACATCAGGCTTCGCCAGTATGCTCGGGTTACCCGCCAGCCATTGATGCTTCATTATGTCGAAAAACTCAGGATCAGCGAAGAATGTACCTGTTTCTTCAAGGAATTTTTTTTCAGGGTCATTGCCGGACTCTTTCCCCAATACACTGACCTGGGCGCCCGGAGTGGCGGTCAGGCCGCCGATCTTCATGCCGGGAAAATCATTGCGTAGTGCATTCAGCGCAGGATACGGCACGCCGGCATTGAGGCCTTCATCGCCATTGCGCTTGTTCCTGGTGACAATGTGATAGATATCTTCATAGCCCTCGTACGACTTGTTATAACTCATCTCGTAGCTGACAACCAGGTAAAGCAGGATGGCTGAAGCGATGCCTATAGCGAGCCCTGTGATATTGAGGAAGGCAAATGCGCGGTGACGGACGATGTTGCGATAGGCTATCTTGAAATAATTAAGAAGCATGAGAATTCATTGATAATGTAAGAAATGATTGCCGCGGTCAGACCATGATATTTTCCATTACCGCCTGGCCATCCAGCATGCGAATGATCCTGTGACTGTAGCGGGCATCATGCTCACTGTGTGTAACCATCACGATGGTAGTGCCCTGCTCATTGAGATCACTGAGCATTTCCATTACTTCATTGCCATTGCTGGAGTCAAGATTACCGGTAGGCTCGTCTGCCAGGATCAATTTCGGATCATTCACTACCGCCCGCGCGACTGCAACACGCTGTTGCTGACCACCGGAAAGCTGCTGTGGATAATGATTTCGCCGATGCATGATCTGTACCTTTGACAATACCTCATCCACTTTTCTCTTTCTCTCCGACGCCTTAACACCTGTGTAGATCAGCGGCAATTCGACATTTTCAAATACCGTCAGTTCGTCGATCAGATTGAAGCTCTGGAACACGAAACCAATATTCCGTTTCCTCAGGTCCGCCCGTTTGCGTTCGTTGAAGTCCACCACCTCTATGCCGTTGAATATAAAGCTCCCGCGATCAGCGTCGTCGAGCAGCCCGAGAATATTGAGCAGCGTAGATTTTCCACAACCAGAAGGTCCCATAACGGCAACAAACTCGCCAGGCTTCACTTCAAGCGAAAGTTTGTTGAGCGCTATCGTCTCCACTTCTTCGGTGCGGTAAACTTTTTCCAGGTTCGTGATCTTGATCATACTTGTGACGTTTATAGATAATTTTTTTTAATCAAAGAATTGTGTTGCGCTTACTGCAAATTCAGGCCTCGAAACGGGATATGTTTTTTTCGGCGGAGCCGGCTCCTCATCCGGCGCCCGCAGTTTTGTGTACATCGTGCGGCTCCCGGCGATGAGGCTGGAAAGAATAAAAATTGCTATGAAAAGATTGCGTCTCAATTTACTTGCGAAGGTTTAGCTCTTCCATGTTTCCATAGTTTTCATAACTGCTTGTAACCACGCGGTCACCTGCCTGCAACCCTCCGATGACTTCATAGTAGTCACGGTTCTGGTTGCCAAGCTGGATCTCCACTTTATATGCCACAGACCCGTTTTCCTTCACCTTATACACCCAGTTACCACCGGTCTGCTGGTAGAAACCGCCCTTGGGCAACAGCAAGGCCTTACGTTCATCACTTAAAGCAAGTACAATCTGCAATGTCTGCCCTCTTCTTATCCCCTGGGGTACTTCTCCTTCAAACTCCATATCCACCTGGAACCGGCCCGCTGTCACTTGCGTGTACACTTTGGTAATGGTGATTTTGTAATCTTTTCCGGCAAATGGAAATGAGCCCTTAAGACCGGTATAGATCCGGGAAATATAATGCTCGGCGACATCCACACGTACCTTGAAACCGCCCACCACATCAAGTTGACCCAGGCGTTCGCCCTTATTTTTATTCTGACCGATCTCCGCGTCAAGAGAGGTGAGCTGTCCGTCAACGGGGGCACGTACTACCAGGTCCCCCACTTTTTTCTGCATCATATTCAAAGCATCCTGTGATGCCCCATAGGATTGACGGTCCTGCGTCTGCTGCTGTTTTGTTGACAGAGAATCCTGCTCAAGTATCCGCCGGGAGAGCTGTTTCTTCTGCAGGTAATAATTATAGTCATTCTCTGATTTCTTGAATTCCTGCAGTCCGATCACTTTCTTCTCATACAATCCCTTATTAAGGTTATATATCCGCTCTGCTTCGGTGAGCTGGCTTTCCACATCAGCCATCTGGTTGAGTTTACCCACCGTATTCTGTTGCGCAGCATTGCGGTTGATCTGCATTTGCGTGAGAGTATTGAAAACAACAGACTGCTGGCTCATCATGGTCATCAGCAGATCCGTGTTTGACAGGCGAAGAATCGGATCACCTTTTTTCATGATAGCGCCATCTTCGACGTACTTCTCCTCCACCCTGCCGCCCTCCTGGGCATCCAGGTAAATAGTTGTCAGTGGCAATACGATTCCATTTACCGGGATATTTTCCTGGAATGAGCCAGCCTTTACCTCGCTGATCGTAACACGTTCCATATCCACATTCAAGCGGCTCTTGCCTGTAGCAAAATATACCGCAGCGGTTCCTATGATCAGCACCAGGCATGTGATCAGGATCGTAATGATCCGGCGTCGATTCCATTTCTTTTTTTCAATTACTATATCCACGGCTGTTTTTTAGATGTCAAATAAAAGGAGATAAATATGCCAATCGCTGTCTGTCCTGATTGTCAATAGTTTGTCTTTTAATTATCCAAAAAACTGTCCGGTTACGATACAGGCAGTGTCCGGTTTTGATACAGTCGGGGCCGGAGGACATTGGCTAAAAAATTAATTGTGACCACTTTGTAATTATGGTATCATTGCAGCTATGTACCCTGCATTAACAAGGGTGGTTTATGAACATCAGGAATAGCTCGATACTTATTATAGACGATGATACGGATGTACTTACGGCGGTTCGGCTTTTGTTGAAGACGGAAGCAAAGGAGGTAGTGACGGAAAAAAATCCTGACAACCTGCGCACCCATCTCACGCGTACGAACTTCGACCTCATTTTGCTGGACATGAATTTCAACAGCTCCATCAATACCGGCAATGAAGGATTGTTCTGGCTCCGCGAAATAAAAAAGATCCGTCAGAATGCGACGGTGATCATGATCACCGCGTATGCGGACATCGACCTGGCGGTCCGCTCATTGAAGGAAGGTGCCGCAGACTTTATAGTAAAGCCCTGGCATAATGAAAAATTATTGACTACTATCCGTGAGCTGCTGAAACGCACCGGAGATAAGACTGGCGGCGCTTCCTTTCTTAAAGACGAATCTTTTCCTGGTAAGGATCTGTTGGGAGAATCGGAAGTGATGCAGGATATCTTTCACAAGATCGACAAGATCGCGCCGACTGATGCGAATATCCTGATACTTGGAGAGAATGGCACCGGAAAAGATATAATCGCCAAAGCAATTCATCAGCGGTCGCTGCGAAGTGACCGGTCATTCGTAAAAGTGGATGTGGGCGCTTTGACGGAAACATTATTTGAAAGTGAACTCTTCGGGCATCGCAAAGGTGCATTCACCGATGCCCGCGAAGACCGCGCCGGGAGGTTTGAAGCGGCTAACAACGGTACACTCTTCCTGGATGAGATCGGTAATCTCCCCCTGCACCTGCAGGCAAAATTATTGAGTGTTTTGCAGAACAGGCAGGTTAGCCGCTTGGGCAGCAATGAGCCTATTGCCATAGATATACGGCTAATCTGCGCCACGAACGTGCCATTGAAAGAGCTGGCCAATGAAAGCCGGTTCAGAAAGGATCTGATCTACCGGATCAACACGGTCGAGATCGTAGTCCCGCCTTTAAGAAAAAGGGGAAATGACATCGCGTTGCTCGCTGCGCATTTCGTGAGAATGTACAGCACGAAGTACGCGAAAGCCGCCGCCGCCCTGGATCCACGGGCCATTGAAAAATTGCGGCAACATCACTTTCCCGGTAATGTCCGTGAACTGCAATACATCATCGAGCGTGCCGTGATCATGGCAGACGACACGGTGTTGAAAGCAGAGGACCTGATATTTTCACCAATAGAAACAGCAACAGGTGGAGAGGACGAGATCGACGACAACACCCTTAGCGTAGTGGAAAAAACCACGATCCTGAAGGTTATTGAAAAACATAGTGGAAATATCACCAAAGCCGCTAAAGAACTCGGACTGACACGAACTGCATTATACAGAAGACTCAGTAAATATGATATTTAAGACGCTGGAATGGATGATCGGTGCCCGCGTGGTGCTGCTGTTTGCCTCGCTCCTGCTGGGTGCTACATTGGTCGTGTTGAATCATCCCGCATATCTGCTGATTCTCGTTCCGCTGATCATTTATCAATGCATTGAATTTTTTCGTTTCCAGGTAAGGTCAGGAAGGGAACTGGAACAGTTTGTTGAATCCATCAAATACCGCGACTTCTCCCGGCATTTCGATGAATCACGATCCACACCTGCCATACAATCTCTGCGGAAAAGTTTCAATGAAATAAATTCGACCTTCCAGGTGATCAGCAAAGAAAAGGAGACGCAGTACCAATATTTACAAAAGATACTGGAACTGGTCGATACGGGCATCCTCTCGTACGAAGAGGAAACCGGCGACGTGGTCTGGATGAACGAATCACTAAAACGACTGGTGCGGGTTCCCTACCTGAAAACCATTCATTCGATGGAACGTCGTTTTCCTGCATTATACGAGCAGATCCTGCGCCTGCGGCCCGGGGTCACCGACATTGCAAGCATCAGGGTCGACAATTCTGAGCTGCGGATATTGTTATCCGCAACCGCCTTCCAGACCGATGGCCAGGTATTTAGGCTGGTAGCATTTCAGAATGTGAATGAAGCACTGGACGAAACAGAGTCAAAGGCCTGGCAACGCCTCCTGAGTGTTCTTACGCACGAGATCATGAATTCTGTTGCGCCGATTTCATCACTTGCGGAAACCATGAAAAACAGGCTGCAGGCAGCCGAAGGCCGACTGGAAACGGATGAGTGCCTGGCAGAAGACCTGGGTGTGGGCATAGAGACCATCCGCCGCCGCAGCGAAGGCTTGTTGAAATTCGCTGAAACGTATCGCAGCCTGAACAAGATCACCCGCCTCAATGCGGAGCCGGTACTTGTCCGGGATGTATTTGAAAATCTGCTACAACTCATGCAGCCCACACTTGAACAAAAGAACATCGAGATCGATACTATCCTGAAAGAGATGGACCTTCGTTTCGAGGTGGATCCAACGCTTATCGAACAGGTATTGATCAACCTCGTGGTCAACGCGATTGATGCGGTGAAGGAAAGACCTGATCCACGCATCAGCCTCACCGCCCTGAGGACTGCCGAAGGCCGTGTCATTATCCGGGTTGCTGACAATGGCGCTGGTATGCCGGAAGATGTGATGGAAAATATTTTTATCCCATTTTTCAGCACCAAGAAAAACGGTAGTGGCATCGGCCTGAGCCTGTGCAAACAAATTATGATGCTGCACAAAGGAAACATCCAGGTTCAATCGGTCGAAGGAGCCGGTTCCGTGTTCCTCCTCAACTTCTGATCATTTCACTTCGAGGTTGTTGTCCAGAATAGAATTATTGAACCGCTGCAAAATTGCCTGCAACATCCGGGTCTGCTGAAAGGCCGGAGCATGGTTGCTCTGTGCGCGATTGTTTTGTAAGCGCGGGTCATTGTGCAGGTTATAATGATATAGCAGCCGGTTCGCGGATTCATCCATGCCTGTTAATGTGCTATCGTCAACAAGTTGAAGCGCCCCGTTGATCCTGCTCACGGAGAAACCATAGGCAGAATCATAGACACTGTTTCCAAAACTCATAAAGGGCTTAGGATAGTGAAGCAAATCCATGACCGTTGGTACCAGGTCGAGTTGCTGAACGGTCCTGTTAATGGAGCGACCTATAGGCGCAGCCGGATCATGAATAAAAAAAGGAATTCGGAGAGAACTGTACAGTGCCGATCGTTCTTCCGTGTAAGGCGGCAAACTATGGTCAGCAATAAAAAGAAATACGGTATTCCCAAACCAGGCTTCCCCGCCGATTCGGCCAAACAGCCTGCGAAAACAATCATCCATATAGCTCACGCTGTTCTTCTGCTCATCCTGGCCATCGATGCTGAATTCCTTTTTGCGAGACGGCGGAATCGAAAATGGCGGGTGCGTGGAGATGTTGTACAGGACAGACAGGAATGGCTGGGCAACGGTGGCGGATTTTCGGGAAAAAAAATCAAAGAAGTATTCATCATATATGCCCCAATGCCCATCATCTTCAAAAGGCATATCAACATCATCGCGGGAATAGTAGTTGCGGATACCCGTCATCCGGCAAAGCTTGGCAAAGTTGAAGTGATCGTGCTCGGCGCCGAGGAAAAAGTTGGTTGTATACCCCTGCCGCTCGAGCAAAGTTCCGATGCCGTTGAATGGCACTGAACTGTAATTCGAGATGAACATAGGTTCTTCGGTAAACGGCGGTAAGGAAGCCAGGGTTGCGAGTGCGCCTTTCACAGACTCATGACCGTTCTGGTAAGCGTTTACACAAACAGTGCTCACGGCCCTGATTGAATCCAGGAACGGGGTGTAGGCCCTGCCGGGTCCGGGCTGAAAAAACGATTCATTCATGCTTTCGAGCAGGAAGATGACCACGTTTTTTTTCATCATCGGTTTCAACTGAACATATTGCCGGCGAATGGAAAACGTGGAATCAAGGGCCGCAGGACTGAAAAAAGATTTTCGTTCCAGCTTTGTTTTGAAACGGAATGCCGAGTATAAAAAATTCAATGTGGAGTTGTTGACCGCTGGCTGCAGTGAAGGGTGGAAATACAACAATGGCGTTGACGGTCCGATGGGCCGGCTTCCCAGCCCCCTTGCCATGAGCATTACAAACAGGAGCATCGACACTGCGGTGACGTAGTAAGTCAACTTCCTGTCACGAAGCGGAAAGGCGTTTTTCAACAGTTGGCCGCTGATGCGGATGAATAAGTATGCAGCTATGATAAAGAGTACAACCATGAACCAATACCGCGCAAACAGGCCCGCGAACGATCCGAGTGATTCAGTAAAGGCATAGACGAGATCAATGGTAGAGCGCCGGGAATTGAAATGATAATAGGCCAGGTCAATGGTGTTGATCGCCAGGAAGGCGAGGTTCACCGGGATGAAGAGCCATTTTGCGATCTTAGTCCCCGCTCTGTGGGATAGAGAAGGAGCAATGAAAAGGTAAAAAATGGCAAAAGGCAAATTGATGATAATGATGGCGGTGAGGTCCAGCCGGAGCCCCCAGTAAAGTATAGCCGGGTCGGTAGCAAGAACGCCTATTCCACCTGGAGAATAGGTAATGATGAAAACGAGCCGTAATAAGAGATAGGCTGCCAATAGCAGACCGATAATTTTTATAAATATGCGCAGGCGGCTCATGGAGTGGTATTAACGGTAATGACGGCTTTCGATAGTGACAAGGATGACTTCAACCGAGGAGTCACGTAACAATACCCGGAGCGATGACCGGTCAATGAAATGCCGAAGGCCAGGCTCCCATGTAATGATTTTTTTCCCGGGAAACAATTCCTTCAGCATGGGTATTGCTTCCGCTTCACGCGAAACGTAACGCACGTCTTTCAACAGCCTTCGCATATGATCTGCGAATAGGGAATCTGATCTCATCCTGGCTGCAAAGCCAGGCCAAACATTGAAACTAACGCAGTATCCGGCAGCCGCCAGGGTTGAAGCGGCGATCTCGTCATATAACTCGACGATTCCATTTCTTCTTATTAAATCCGCAGGGTCTGCCGCACGCAACACGTTCAATGCATTCGACACGTTGTTCGAGTCCAGGTCACGGATGTCCAGCCAGAAACGATGACTGCTGTCTGCCTGCCCCAGGAACTGCGCGAGTACCGGCACCTGCTCACCCGGTGAAATTGGCGGATGAAATACCTGGAGAGCCCTGATGCTATCAACATACATCACATCCAGCTCAAATCCCTTGAATTTATCTCTCAGCAATGCATATCGCTCCAGCGTGTTGGTGCGATGAACCCAAAGGCGGTCACCACAGGAACCTCCGCAGTCAAGACCGCCAAGGCGCGCGTGCTGGAGTGAAGGCAGGTACCATGCCCTGAACAGCACTGCAGTGGCTATCAGTACCAGGACAATTCCGGTAATGAGCAGGGGTTTTCTGATTGATCTTCGTTTTCGCATACAGGAGTTGAGCAGTGGCCGCTCCAAAGATAGAAGAATCGGTTACAAGAGTGAAGCATTACTGAGCAGGTAACGTTGACGAGATCAGAAAGCATTCAATGATGGATCGATGATGGCTGTTGCATGAAGTGCCACAATTCATGCACAGGAAAAAACAGTTCAAACCACGATCACTCCCTCCCGGTTTATCGCGCTGCTACCTTCGGCCCTTCCCGACAAAATGATTGCCGGGAATCCATCCTATAATGAACCAGCCTCAATGGCAAATCTGTTCATTTTCATTAAACAAACTTTCTCATGAAAATTTTTACATTGTTCTTGCTTGGGTTGGCGTTACAACTAACTGCCTACGCCGCCATCGCACCAACTGTCCCCTCCAGTAATCTTACATTTACGAACATTGATGGCCAGGGCTGGACGGGCAACTACACCTCCGGTAACGGTGCCATCCGCATCGTGGTAATGAAGGCCGGTTCACCTGTAACCGGTGTGCCGGTTGATGGGGTGGATTACACGGCCAACAGTTCATTCGGCACACCTGCTGCTGCATTCACAGCGCCCGGTGAGTTCGGGGTGGCACGTACTTCGTTTGCCAGCTACAGTGTTTCCAATCTTACACCAGGCACTGTTTATCACGTAGCCATATTTGAATTCAATGGTACGGGGGTAAACACCCAATATCTTCAATTGCCGCTGCGCAACAGCCAGTCAACGGTAGTTGCACCTTTAACGCAAGCTTCCGCTGTGACATCGGGTGCCAAAACGGGTAATACAATGACCATAAGCTGGACTGCGGGAAATGGTACGGGGCGCATGGTTGTTGCGCGGAAAGGTGGCCCGGTCAGTGTTGATCCGACGGACCTGGGCTCATACTTCGCAGATCCAATCTTTGGCAGCGGCACAAAGCTCGGCACCGACAATTATGTCGTTTACAAAGGCACTGGCACCAGCGTGAATGTGAAGAACCTTGAGCCGAATACAGTTTATCATTTCGCAGTTTACGAATACAATGGAGCATCTTACTCGATGTTCCTGCGGCCCGGCGCAACCTATTTTGCAACCACAAACGCAGGTCCGAGCCAGGCACCAGCTTCGCCCGGATTCAGCTATGTAGAAGGAAATTCATTCCGGTTTGGTGTAACCCAGGGTAATGGAACGAAGCGATTGTTCATTGCAAAAAAAGGATCGCCGGTGACTGCAGTGCCTGTGAATGGAGTGGTATATCCCGCGAACCTTGCATTCGGCACGGCCAATACCGAAATTGCGCCCGGAGAATTCGTACTGGGAGCAACCACGGGTACTGCGCTCTTCATCACCAACCTGGAGCCGAACACCACGTATCACTTCCGAGTTTATGAATATGATGAAGCAGCTGGCGGCGCCACTTACTATCTGACTTCAAGCTTTCTTCAGAATACAGGGGTAACGGCGTCCACACCTACCGCGGTCGCGTCAAATTTCCAAATGGTGACGCTCACAGGCAGTAGCGCCACGATCCGGTTCACTGCCGGTAACGGAACCTACCGCCATGTAATGATGAAAGCCGGATCGCCTGTGGATGCTATTCCGGCGAACCTCGTGAGATATTCAGCGAATTCCACCTTCGGAAATGGCAGCCAGGTAGCACCCGGCAACTATACAATGTTCTCCGGCATCAATGGAGCGCAATTCACCGTGAATGGTCTTGTGCCAGGGACTACGTATCACGTGTCCGTTTATGAATTCAATGGAAATGACTTCCCCGTTTATTCAGCCACTGGCGGGGTATACAGCTTTACTGTGCCGCTTGAGCCAACGCTGGCGAGCAAAGATCCGGTTCGTTCTTCCATCGAGGGCAACTCTTTCCGTCAGCAATGGACCAATGGAAATGGGTCAAAGCGTATCGTTATAGCCCGCAAGGGCAGTGCACCTGCTGCCGCACCCGTGGATGGCGTGGTCTATGCGGCAAATGAATCATTTGGACTTGGCGATGAAATAGCACCAGGGGAGTTTGTTGTCCTCAGCAGCAACCGCAACTATGTGGACCTGAAAAACCTGGAGATCGGTTCTACCTATCATGTGGCGGTATACGAATACAACGAAAGTTCAGCAGGTGTGCCGGACTATCTTGTCAACCCATACCTTGCTACGAGCGGGACTACTGTATCAGCGCCTGCAACGCAGGGAACGATAACAAATGTAACCAGCCTGCAAGCCAACAGCGGGGTAGTACAGATCACGGGCGGCAATGGAAGTGGCCGCATCCTGATCATCAGAAAAGATTCACCGGTAGATGTAACACCGCAGAATTTCATTTACTACACCTATAATGCGAACTATGGATCAGCCGCCACGAGCATGGGCAATGGCAACCACGTGATCGCGATGACGACGAGCAGCGGTAATGTTAACATGGCATCCCTGCAGCCAAATACAACCTATCACCTGGCGATGTTCGAGTACAACGGCTCATCACAGCCAGTGTATCAGCTTGCCAATCCATCGAGATTCTCCTTCACCACACCCGATGTAGCAGGAGCAGTAGTACCAACGATACCAGCAAGCAACGGCCTCGTGCAGAACGTGGAAGGAAACAAACTCACAGTGAAATGGACCAATGGAAATGGTGACAGAAGATTAGTAGTGCTGAGAAAAGACAGCCCGGTGACCTTTGTACCTGCTTCTGCTACCACCTATACCGCTAACGCATCCTTTGGTGCAGGCACGGATCTGGGAGCTGGTGAGTACGCTGTCTATGCAAGCAATGGCAACTCTGTTGACATAACTAACCTCAGCCCTGCATCTACCTACTACTACACCGTGTTTGAATACACCGGCACTGGCACACTGCTGCGCTATCTTACCTCGAGTGTTCTTACAGGAACAGCCGCAACTGCATCAGCACCGGCAACACCAGTAACCAACGTACAGGCAGCCACAGGAACAACAAGCATCGGTCTTAGCTGGACAAATGGCTCCGGTACAGGACGGATTGTTGTCATGAAAGAGGGAAGTGCGGTTACAGCAACGCCTGCTGTTCTCGGTGCTTATCCCGCAAATGCGGTATTCGGCAGCGGCGCCCAAATGGCACTTGGTGAATATGTAGTTTATTCAGGAACCGGAAATTCGGTGACTGTCACCGGTCTCAATCAGGGTCAGACATATCACTACGCAATTTTCGAATACAATGGATCCACGGCTCCTGTCTATAATACAGCCAATGCAGCGATCGGATCGGCCATCGCTTCGATACCCCTTCCAGTGACACTGGTTTATTTCCAGGCAGAAGCTTCAAGCAATGACGCGCTGTTGAAATGGGCGACTGCAACGGAACTGAACAATGCCTATTTCACCATCGAAAGAAGCACAAATGGCGTCCAGTATTCCGCAGTCGGACAGGTCGCAGGAAACGGTAACAGCAGCCATGAGATCACCTATACGTTCACTGATGTAAACATTCCGGCTGGTTCGGTATACTATCGGCTGAAACAAACAGATATCGATGGTCGCTTCACGTACTCCGGAGTGCAGCGTGTCAATCGCCAGTCTGCAGATAAAGAGCTGAAGATTTATCCCAACCCGGCCAGGGACCGCTTCACTATAACGCTGCCCGCAGGCATCACAACAGGCACGGCCACGATCTTCGATGTGAAAGGCACGGCAGTAAAACGACTGTCGGTAAACAATGGACAGTACATTTACACCGAGGGCCTGGCGAAAGGCACCTACTACGTGCGGGTGGAAACAAGATCGCAGTTGTTTAGCGCCAAATTTGTAAAAGAATAATTTAACAAAAAAGGCTTCAAATACCCCGCGTCCGCGGGGTATTTTTTTGTCAGTTATTTCCCCAATGGCAAAGATTGCCCCATTGTCTATCAGCCAGGCCTGAGGCCGCCGTGCAAACCTGTTGATTTCTGCGGAATCAGGCAGCGAGTTGGTGGCATATGCTTTGATGAGTTTTCCCAAACGCGGAGTAATGCCGCCATTCGTCAACAAAAACATTTTATAATATGTCAACACAAAAAACATATACACTTATCACCGGTGGATCGGCCGGGATAGGTTTGGAACTTGCAAGGGTATTTGCAAAAAATGGTCATAACCTTGTATTGGTGGCGCGTGACCAGGCAGACCTGGATGCTGCGGAAAATGAATTGCGCGGTGCGGGTGTGGATGTGGTCACCATTTCAAAAGACCTGTTTGAAATGGAAGCACCCTTTGAATTATATGAAGAGGTGAAAGCAAGAAATCTCCAGGTCGGCATACTGGTGAACAATGCAGGCCAGGGCCAGTACGGGCTGTTTGCCGATACGGATATACGCCGGGAACTTGCGATCGTTCAACTTAACATCGGTGCGCTGATCTCATTGACCAAATTGTTCCTGCAGGATATGATAGCAACAGGCGGTGGTAAGATTCTTAATCTTTCTTCCATTGCCAGCAAGTCTCCGGGGCCATGGCAATCTGTTTATCACGGAACAAAAGCATTCGTTCAATCCTTCAGTGAAGCGCTGCGCAGCGAAGTCAAAGATCAAAACATTACCGTCACTGCATTGCTTCCGGGCGCAACGGATACCGACTTCTTCAACAAGGCAGACATGAACGATTCGAAGATCGTGCAGAAAGGTGATCTTGCTGACCCTGCAAAGGTGGCCCAGGATGGCTATGATGCACTGATGAGCGGCGATGACAAGATCATCTCGGGCTTTAAAAACAAGGTTATGGTAGGCATGAGCAACATGAGTACCGATAGCATGGCCGCAGAAAATATGAAGAAACAACAGGAGCCTGCCGATAAATAATTGTATGGATCAGCCTTTACGGCTGATCCTTTTTTTCAAAAAACACCATGCCATGCAACATACAGAAGATAAAACACGCAAAACGCTTCCCGTGGAAGAGAATAAGGACAATGATGAAATGACCATCAAACAAAATCCGAACCCACGCGCCAATGCCAACCTCACCGAAGACCAGAAGAAAGACGCTGATAATGATCAGGGCGTCGGCAGCGAAATCACGGACGGCGAAGGCGGATAAGATTTGCTATCGCGCTTTAGTGATCGTGTCTTATTTACCCTGGACCAGCAGTTTCATGCGGAGGATCTTACTGCCCTGGTAAATGCAAACAAAGTAGACGCCGGAAGCCAATGACCTGATATCAATGTCCTGTTGCCAACCGTTGGCGGACTTTTGCGCAGCATACCGGATGCAACGTTTGCCAGAGGCATCATAAAAGGCCACCACCATCGGGCCGATGTAATCATCAGTGATGCTCAGCCGGGTGAACACTGTCGCCGGATTGGGCCAGAGATGAAGACCTTCTTCTGCAATGGGGTCACCGCCTCTGATCCCGCTGACATTGATATAGAACATTTTCTCATATCCATATCTTTCCTGTCTTGTCCCGACCAAAACTGTGTCATTGCCAACAATAGCGAAATTTTGACCGCCGGTTATCACACCTTCCACGCCATAGTATTTCGTCCATTCCCGGTTACCCGCACCGTTAACCTTCATTACGAAAGAATAACGTTCCAGTTTACCTGAACCGGGATCACCCGTGGTGCCGCCAATGAGAAAGCCACCTCCATTGGCGGGCAAGAGACCAACGCCATCTTCATTGGCGGAAAGATCAAACCGTTTCTCCCAGACAACCGCACCATCACCGGTGATCCTGATGAGAAGCAGGTTCCTGTTATTGTAAGGTGCCGCGTTTTCGGTACCCGCAATGATATACTGTCCATCACCTGTCGGGCTGATAGCATGCCCGAAGGCAGCCGCAGGCGGACCCGCCACGCTTTTACTCCATCGCTCATTACCATTCGCATCAACTTTAAGCACATGTACCTTTGAGGTGATGGCATATTCATCCTGGCTATTTCCAACAATAAGAAAATCTTGTTCCGGTGTTTCCACCACCTGCCTGCCCGTCTCCCACTGGCCGGAACGGCCTATCCTTTTTCGCCAGAGTTCGGTACCTCCTGCATCCAATTTGATCAGCACCACTTCGTAGTCCACGAACGTCACGTCCTCAGCGCCTACAAGCAGCAATCCTCCCTCAGATGTTGGAATCACATCTTTCAGGGAGCTGCTTCCGTTTTCCTTGCGCCAGATAACATTGGCGTTTTTATCGAAGAGTACAAGTTCATAGAGGTTAACGAAAGCACTTTTCCTCTCGATGGCCGCCAGGTACTGGTCGCTGCCTACCCTTTTGCCGAAACGAAGTGTGCCGGGTATGGGGGAAATCGGCAGATACCAGGTGACGTTGCCAGTCAGGCCCTGACGTTGTGCAAATGCATAGGTAGCGTCATCGGGACCTTTGTAATTACCTGCGACTATAAGGTCGCCGTTGGTAGTTTCCATGGATGTAACAAACTGTGTAACTACCGATCCGGTCTGGCCGGCCAGATCATGTATTGCTGAGACGGGCTCAATCGACAAGCTATTGTTTGTTGCAAAATTTCCGTTGAGGTCTGTCCGGCACACGGCAGGAACTGCCGTGGCCTGGACGAAATTCGAACATCTGCCACCGAGGTAAAGGTTTCCGTTATGGGAGGTGATGGACGTGGCATAATCGGCAGCGGGCCCACCGAATGCTTTTCGCCATAGCTCATTGCCATGGAGGTCGAGTTTGAGCAGAACCCATTCTCCATTAGTCGTACTGACCCAGTCTTTAAATCCACTCTCACCAAAGACATAATATCCATCCGCCGCAACCATGACATCCCTTAACCGATCGCCGAGATGAATGTCCAGTCGTCGGGTCCATTCCACGAATCCTCCGGCATCGGTTTTATAGATAAGACCATCTTCCAGTTTACCGGCTGCCAGCGTTGAACCCGTCATGACGAAACCTCCATCAGGAGTTCGGGCGAAATTATCGGTGTATTCCTGTCGTTGCGGATCTGGCTTGAACGCCAGCTCGTGGTGAAAAAGGGTGCCAGTGAAGTCGATCCCCGTCACCCATACCCTGGTGCGATCGTGATTCATATAGGCGATGGAAACCGAACTACCGCTCTCGTCCGGTCGAAGGGCATATCGACTGAATAATTCCAGTGATACAGGCTTTGACCATTTCAGGTTTAGATTGCCGTCGAAACATTCGCCCTGGATGTAATGCCGGCCCATGGAGTTGACCTTTCGGTGAAGCAGGAGTACGTTGTTATTCCGCGCCATGATCTTCATGTAATCGGACGCAACGGGCAGATCAAAGGTTTTTGATTGCAGGATCTGACCATCGATATTGAGTTTATAGAGGATGCGTTGATAGGTGGTGAGTGTGACAAACACATTGGCAGCAATCCAGAAATTGCCCGCTTCATCGCGTGACATGGCTTCCAGAAATGTGCTCATACCGGTGACAAGAGGCGTCTTCACAACTTCGTTACCAGATGCATCGATGACATGAAAGGCATTGGTAGTGATGAATGCGTAGCGGTTGTCATCCACGGGCACACCTTCGATGAAGGCCTCATACGAGGGAGGGGCAAAGAGTTTGAAATAACCCTGCCCGGTAGCAGTGAAGGAGTAAAGCAATAAGCAGACAAGTACAGCGGTGCGCATACGAGTAGGTTGAGTTGACGGATTGACACCAATGAAATGAAAAACGTGTGCAGGAGGGGACGACCGGGGAACTGAAATGTCGAAAATGAGGTTTGAAATGTAAGGGCTGCTCGTATTTCCCTCAAGTAGCTGATGCGGGATAGCTCAACTGGTGAAGCAGAGAGGTTGGTAGCAAACAATACGAACAGCAACACTATACCGTCAACATTTTTCTATTTGTAATGTGTAAGGATGCGAAATGCCGATGGAAAACGCTGGTTACCTATTTTGTTTAAATCTTTCATGAACCGGATTGTTTATCTTTTTTGCAATGGGAAATCTCGCCTGTTCTTCTTTCTTACCTTGCTGTAAATAATTGATCCAATTCCGAGTATTAAAAATTTGAACATCCAATTAAATCCAGACCTCCCATATACCCCATCATGTTGCTGCATGCTGCTCACCATCACCCAATCCGGAATATTTTTAGTTTGTTTTCCTTTTGGCACGTAGCGTATGTGCGGCGTTGCAGCTTTTAATTTTTCTACAGTGGGTAATGGTTCGTCTTTGGAATAAAACTGTGAATAATTGTGCTCTAAACTGTCCGGAACACCGTCCCGCATATAGCTAAGCATCAGTTTTATATTCACTGTACTTTTCCAGGGATTGGGCTTAACTTCAGCCCACTTTACAGATGATTTTACCACCACACTTGCTTTGGCATAAGCATCATCACGCAGGTACGACCGCATACCAAGCAAGCCGGAAATAATGCCGAGAATTATAAATAGAATGCCAATTACTCGCATGCTTAATTATAAAACATTGATGATTTTTCGCGTTGTTATGTTCACTTTACGGATTGTTGGCGATTTTCTTTACGTGTTGACAAATGGCGTAATAAGGTGTTGCACACGCTGCCGGTTCGGCCACTATCATGCTGGCCTTAAAGCCTGACACCACAGCCACCCACATCAGCATTTTCTGCCTGCCCGCCTTTGTGCTCGACAGTTAGATGGGTGTAGGCTGTTTAATATCATAAGCAAAAGCAACCAGTATGGCTGAAAAAATGAGGATGGCGAATGCGTAAAGCCAGCGTTTTAGTTTCTGCATACCAATCTTAGGTAACAATAGTTTTCTCTTTCACATCAAGTCTGTTTTTCCAAAGAAGATTAAGCGATCCATTCAAATCCTAAAATACGATCTCCTGGCGACTGCCGTCTACGCCACACAAGAAAAGCTTTACCTGACCGGCCTCCGGATACCAGTAATAAACAAGCGCATGCTGCATATCGGCCAGCGGGATACAATCACGCGCGGTAAAGTTGCCCAGCTTTGCAGGTGGCGTGGGAATTCGGGCCAGCTCTTTACCACGCTGCACATCCCGGATAGACACAGCATAGTCCTTTCGCTCGATGGCCACGCGGCTGCCGTCTTCGCTGAAGGTGGCATAAAACCAACCTGAATTTTCCCACGGATAATCCCATATCACTTTGCCTTTTTCGAGGTCTATCATTACGCCTTCGGTAGCAGCCAACACATACCGCCCGTCAGGAGAGATGTGTGCTTCCCAAATAGCATTAAACTCGTGGTCTGCCTCTTTGTTGGCCTTGTCGACATACAGCAGTTTGGCCACGCCGTCGGCCGAGGTATCCAGCATGTTGTACAGCGACCGCCGGCCATCCAGCCGCCTGTACAGCAGTACCCGTCTCGGGTTAGACCTGAAAAGGGCGGTAGTTTCATCGTAGGTGGACGTCATGGGCAGCCAGGCAGATGCAACGCTGGTATCGTTCAACGTAATCTCGTAGCGCATGAATTTCTCCTTTCGTCCCTGCCCTGTATAGCGGTAGTACGCCCTTGCGCCTTGCCATTTGGACATGTCACTTTTCAGTACTTTGGCCTTCATCAATTTAAACTCGAGCCCGAAGCTCCCTTCCGCCGCACGGTCGGTGATGGTGGCACTGGGCACATCCAGGAAGTACACCGTATCCGGCGCGCCTTCAATGGTGGCTTTAAACGCGACCAGCTTACCGGAACGGTCGGGATAGAAATCAAAATGGCTGATGAAGCGTTTCGGCTGCGCAATAGCGGTAGCCGGAAATCCGTAGCCGATAAGACACAGGGAACAAAAAATAATAGCGGCTCTCATGTATGGTAGGTTACTTATTGAAAAACTGAAAGTCTTCTTCCATCGCCAGCTTGAACTGCAAAAAGGCGTTTGAATTAAAACGCTCTTCGCGGTAGGTGGCATTTTCCGGCGCCAGGCGCACAGCAGCGTCCAGCGCAAGAATATTGACGCAGTCTATCCGCCGGCTCTCGCGGCGCTCAACAGCAAAACGATGCAGTGCGGCAACAGTAGCTGCCGTCTTGGTAGTGTCACGTTCGCCGTGTTCCATTGCAGCAATTGCAGCGGCGAAATGGTCCACAAGCGGCAACAGCTCGGGAAAGGTGGCGCTGCCCCTTTGAAACTCCGTTTTCAGCTCATGCCATTGATTCAGCCGCAGCCGACTGCACAGTATCTCCGCCGTGCTGTTCAGGTCTTGCGTCTGCAGGCGGCACAAATGCCGCAGCGCACTTTCCCACTTCATTGTCCGGAAATAGGCCGAACCGGAAGCTGCGTCCACGGCTTCCCGGTTTGTGGCTTGAGAAATATCCGAAAGATCTTTCGACAGCCTTTCTACCAGGTCAGCGTTTCCACGATACGCAGCAATGGCAATCATCCGAAGAACCGTTGCATCATTGGGACGGTGGCGCTGCATTTCATTCAGGATGAGCCACTGCACATCAGTATTTTCCGCCCGCTCCAGCCTTTGCTCGTTTTCCCTGTATCTGGCCTCAGCTTTTTCCTGCTGCTGCCGCGCAAGTTCTGCGGGTGTTGGGCCGTAGTTTTTCTGCGGTGTACCCTGACTGGTGCTGGCTTTAGGGTATTGTGCCTGCCTCATGCGCTCATACTCTATCTGCCTTTGCCTTTCCCGGTCTGCAGTCATCTGTTTGGCTTCCTGTTGCGATTTAGCGATTCCCGCCGCATAGTCAATCCCGCTTATAAGTTTTGCACCACCGTTGGAATAGTGGCGAAATGTGCCGTATCGCGTACTCTGATCGTAATACCAGTTTGTGTTTTGTCCGGATACCAATTGGGCATGGCATTGGGTCAGCACTGTAAACAAAACATAAAAATTTACACGTTTCATAACTACGATTGATTAGTGGCTATTACAACATTTTAATACGATGATTACTTTCAAGAATTATGTCAGTATCAACTATCTCCGGGCTTAACTATCGGCAAAAAAGTTAGTGTTTTATAAACTTTGTGGTGACCTGTTGTTGACTGGTTGCGGCTTTCATCTGGTAAATTCCGTTGGGGAGTGCTGAAATATTCACATTAAGCAACGGGCCGCCTTGCAGCGACACCTGTTGCTGGTGTACCAGCCGACCGTCGATGCTGTGTATTGTAACCAATGTAGGGCCTGCCAATTGTTGCGGCAACGACACGGTGAGCAAGGTGCTGGCAGGCACCGGGTAAACAACGAGGCTGCTGCTGGCCGTTTCGTCAAAATTGACCCGGCGTACAGGTGTATAGCTAAACGTTCCGTCATTGTCTACTTGTTTAATCCGGTAAAAATTTGCTGTCATCAAAGGTGTGGCATCCGTGAAATTATAGGTTGTCGGTGCGATGCTATTGCCACTTGCCCTTACAGTGCCGATGCGCTCAAAGCCGCCTGTAAAAACTGCTCTTTCTACATCGAAGTAAGCCGTGTTCTGCTCGTTTGTAGTTTGCCATGTTAGCATTGCGGCAGCCCCCTGCTTTGTTGCTGTAAAGGAGAGCCAGGTAATTGGTAGAACAGTTCCGCAATTCAACGGGGTGAACGTGCTTATATTGGTAGTATGGCCCATCCCGAGTTGACCCTTATCATTCAGCCCGGATCCCCACAGGGTTCCGTCATTTTTCTGGGCTAAGGTATAATAGCCTCCCGCCACAATAAATTTCCAATCTGTATCCGTGCCAATTTGCGTGGGAACCGCTTTATCAATTGTCGTTCCATCTCCCAATTGACCGTATGCGTTGCTGCCCCATCCCCATAAACTTCCATCGGCCTTAATAGCAAAGCTGGCTGCACCACCAGCAGCTATCATCACCCAATTATTATCCGTGCCTATTTGCCTGGGCAGCCCGGTATGCACGCCCCCACTTGTCCCATCGCCTAACTGCCCTGTCAAATTATTCCCCCACGCCCATAGTGTCCCGTTATTCTTTAGCGCTAAATTGTGTTCTGCTCCATGCGCGATTGTTTTCCAATCGGTATCCGTGCCTATTTGAATGGGCACGCCTGACGGTGCACCCTGATAGTAACCATTGCCCCATTGCCATAGTGTGCCATCTGTTTTTAATGCTGCTGCACTGAACACTCCCCCTGATACGGCTTTCCAGTCGGTGGCGGTATTTACCAGGGTTGGCGTATAAACATTCACACCTGCCCAAACCCCCAACTGGTTGTACCCGCCATAACCCCAGGCCCAGAGTGTCCCGTCGCTTTTTATAGCATGCATAAATCCAGCGCCAGCCGACAAGGTATCCCAATCCGTGGCGGAACCAATACGTGTGGGCTCAAGCTTGTTATCAGCGGTACCATCACCGAGCTCACCGCCAGCATTTTGGCCCCACCCCCAAAGTTCACCGTTGAGGCGGATAGCCATAGTGTGACTTCCGTTAACAGCAACCACCTTCCAATCATTTTCTGTTGATATGGCTGCCGGGGACGTTCTGTTAATTGTTGTGTTGTCGCCCACCTGCCCGTTTACATTTTCACCCCAGCCAAACAATGTCCCGCTTGAACTGACTGCAATCGAATGATTCGCTGCATTGCCCGTGGCAACCGTTGTCCAGCATTGCGCGTGTATCATTAACGTACTGATCAGGAAAGAAAAGGTAGTAAGGATTTTTTTCATACCGCAGTTTAGGATTGCTCCAAAACTATCACGGATTCAAACGTTTACCTATGGGCTGAACGGCCCATTTTAAAAAAAAAGAATTTTACAGCAGTCCGCTACGCCGGGCCTTTGCCACCAGTTCAACACGGGTTTGGGCCTGCAGTTTTTGGTAAATGTTCTCAATGTGCCGTTTCACGGTAAATGGCGAAATGGATAATTGTTCTGCGATACGTTTGTTGGTCAAACCGGCACTCAGATATTCCAGGACCTCTGTTTCCCGCGCTGAAAGTTCGGGGACATTATCTGTTAGGCGCTCCGGCCGAAGCGCGGATTTTTTAAACACCTGGAGTGCCCTTGCGGCAATAGATGGCGACATAACGGAGCCTCCATTGAGCGTATCATGTATCGTTTCATACAACTTCTCCGCCCTGGTTTCCTTTAAAATGTAACTATCGGCACCGGCCAATATCGCATTGAAGATATTGTCGTCGTCATCGAAAATGGTTATGATCACCACTTTTATGTTGGGATATTTTTGTTTTACCTGTGCAGTCGCTTCGATACCGGATAAGTCCGGCATCTCAATATCCATCAAAATGAGGTCAACCGCATTGTCCTTTTCCAACTGTCGCAAGAGATCGTTGCCATTTTCCGCAATCGCATTTACCGCTACATCTGCGTAATCAGCAAGTCTAATTTGGAGGGCTTCAACGGCATCGGCATTATCTTCGGCAATGGCAATCCTGATCATGCTATAAGGTTGTTTCAATTGAATAAGATGTACCGGTAGCATCACTGTTCAGGTGCAAATTACCTCCTAATTCTGTCACGCGGTTCTGCATGTTCATCAATCCATAAGAGCTGTGATGCCCTGCTGCCATATCAAATCCTTTTCCATCATCTTTAAAGTTAATTGTAAGTAATCTTCCCTGCTGGTAAAAGACGAGATGAATATTTCTTGCACCGGAATGTTTGATGGCGTTGTTCAGGAGTTCCTGCACCAGCCTGAATAGGTTAAGAGCCTGGCTGGCTGCGAGCTGCACGTTCTCCGTTACATTAAAGGTGAAATGAAAGTCGACCGTATCATGCGCTTCAGCGGCCTGGTTGATGAAGTTCAATATTTTCAACCGTAGATCCGCCAGCATGATCGCTTGCTTATTAAGTACCCACAGTGTATTTTTCAATTCCGCGGTTGATGTATCGCAAAGTTGCGCCAGTGCAGCCAGCTTTCTAGCCACTTCATCGCCCGGAAAGCCTCCGGCCCTGGACAGGCTGTCAACAGTAGTGGAAATCAGCGTAAGCTGTGCACCCATGCTGTCATGAAGATTCCTTGATATTTCCAGGCGCTGTTGTTGTAATTCGGACTCCGCCTTCTCCTTCAAAAGCTGTTTTTCCAGCGCCATTTTCTTTTCTTTCAGGATGGATCTGGACCGTTGGATAATAAATAACAGCACGGCCATCAGAAATGCAATAGCCAGTATCAGCAACCAGTAATTTTTTTGCTTCGATGCCAATTCTGCTTTAGCAAGATGAAGCTGCGTTTGGGTGAGGGCCCGTTCCTTTTTTTCTGTCTCGTATTTTGCCTGGTACTGCAGTACCGCTTTATTTTTCTCAGCAGTAAAAAAACTGTCTTTTAACCTCAGGTGCTCATGCAGGTACCTGGTTGCGTCCAGGTAGTTACCTGTTTCACTTTTTAGTTGGTACGTGTAATAATATATATCCAACAACTTTTCGGGGCTGCCACTTTGCCGGGCATAATAAAGTGCGGAATCCAGATACAGGTGTGCCTTATTGTAGCTCTTACGATGGCGTTCTATATCTACCATATTACTGAAAATAGTGGCCAGATGATATTGGTCTTCATAGTCCGTAGACTTTTGCAACGAAAGTGTAAAGTATCTCTCAGCCTCTGTGTAGTTGCCCAGCTTCTTGAACGTATTTCCCAGGTTGTTATAAGAGTAGGAACTATCGCTGGCATTGATACCATAGGGCAGAGCTTTCCGGTGTGCTTCGATGGCCCTGGCTGGCTGGTTACTGTCATCGTAGTTAATACCCAGGTTGTTATACACATACCAGTAAAGGTTTGTATTGACGGCTTGAGGATGCATTGAAAGAACTTGAAGTGCCTCCTGTGCGTAAGCAATGCCTTTGTCGTATTTGCCAAAATCATGATAAGCGAGCGACAAATTGTTAAGTGCGATCGTCTGCTTATTGTAATCCTTTGCCTGTGCAAAGTCATCCACACTTTTCAGCAGGTAAGGCAGCCCTGTTTCAAAATCATACTTTCGGGTGAGTAATTTTCCGATGGCTAAATTAGAGGATCCGGCTTCCGTGTAATTGTTCTGAGAGCGAAACAGGGATTGCGCCTTATTGTACCATTCTTCGCCCATCGATTTATTCAACTGCTCAAAGTAACTTTCGCTGATGAGCGCGGCGGCACGGCACTGATAGAGGGGTTGATGTAGCCGGGTTGCTTTCTGAAAAAACGATCGGGCAGCCTGGCCGGCATCATCCTTATGAAAATTTTCCTTGAATGTCTGGGTCAGTAATACAAATTCCGTGGAATCAGCTTGTGTGCCGGCAGGCATTTGAGCAAAAATGAATTTCACAAAAAACTGTAGCAGCACCGCGCATATGACTCTTTTCATAGAGTAATTTGGTAGAGAATCCAGGTAAAAATATAGATCAAAAAAACGATATCCCGGCATTGGTGCCCCGGAATAACAAAAAAATTCTAATGTGTTGTGCTTACACTGATTGCCTCCAGCGTTATTCAATCGGTTTTTGATCAGTGGAATTCTAAATTACCACTAGCCCTCTGGGGGGGAATATAAGCAGTCTCTTCGTAAGGTTTGAAGAAGGATATCCTGCTAGGTATAGTTTTGAATATCCAGATGCGATATTAATGATCTATGTCCGAACTGTTTGGTAACTGCTGCGACCTTTTCACGGGCTCGCTCCATGGCTTCAACTGTGATCTTGGCGGATTCTGCATAGTTGCCGATATTGATCTTCTGTCTTGACAGCGCATCCACGTTCATGCGGATAAACTCGTTTTGTTTGTCAATCCTGCGTTCAGCTCCGCCAGCCGCTTTTTACCCTCAGTTGTTGACAGGTTGGGCTTGTTTCTTTCCGCAAGCAAATTCTTCACCACCGCTCTTGCCTGTTCAATACTGCCCACAGACGCATTTTGGAGCTCAATCATAGATAAACACCCTGCTAAAATTTACCATGGTCATGGCGGGGCTAAAATTAATTGTATTCGTTCTCCTTGGCTCGATGAAGTATCTCAAATGGTATTACCGTTCTTCCAATCAATAAAGTGATTCACTTAATGGCTATCTGGGATCAATCCGGCTTTTAATTTCTAAAGGAAGGTCAAAAATGCCTTTGGTTATTTTAACCAGGTTTTTGGAGTCCATGCTGCCATCCTCTTTTTCCAATACACCTGTAAATGAGAACCTGCCTTTGATACTTGACTCGGTAATTTCATCAATAAAAATGGATCCCCCTTTTACCTGGCTGGCATCGCTCCACCAATAAGAACTATTTCCATTTTCATTTGCAGAATATTCTGCCCTTACCATGTAACCCGAGACACCATCGTCAGGCAATATTTTATATTCACCTCTCGTAATTCTTTTGCTGGTGTCCGCCGGAGTGATATTTAATACAAGAATATTGGTGTTGAGAATATCAGATGTGGTTTGGGCCGAAATAGAAACAGAACCATCTTCTTTAATTATAATAGCCAGTATTTTACCCTGGTTGAACTGCATGGGCTTACCATTAACAACTACCTGGAAAACTGCAGACGGCGTTTGCTGCGCAGATGCAGGATTTTGAGCGGCAGCTATAGAAGGCAAAAACAATCCTAACAGGATGGTGCTTGCTGAGAGAAACAATTTTATCATATACTTTTTACATTATTATTAGCTGTTCGGCTTTAACGGGTAATAACAGCTATTTCCGGGTAAAATAATATTCATAAAAGGTTTGATTTTTCGTGGTTCCATCTACCACCCTTGTAAACATTTCAAATTGTTTTCCATCAAGGGTATAATCAACGTAATAGGTCAATGTTTGCATCGGGCAAATGGCAGCAATCAGGATTCGCTTTTTAGCGGGATCGCATTGGTAGTACGCCCCAAATTTTTCCTGCGCCGGATCCTGGTCGCCGCAGAAATTACTGTTGTTTACTTTTGATGGCACATAAGAATAACGAACCGGGCCGTAAAAAACAAAATGGCTGAACACATCGCTGCCTTCATTACTGTTCATGATCAGTTCTATAGAACCAAAATTGGGGTTATCGGTTTTAGACAGCTCCCTGCCGGTAGAATCGTAAACCGTTACCCGGTAATTGGCAACGGCGTATTTGCCGGCCAGCTTTTTTTCCTCACTATCCACTATATCCGAAACCTGCTTTTTGCAGGCCCAAAAAATAGCGGGCAACATTAGTAGAGTTATTAAACGAACAGTTTTCATTTTACTGATTTTTTTTGTTGAAGGATACGAGCAGTACGTTGGCGGTTACCGAGTACACCATGCCTTTAGGTTGGCCGTACACGGCAGGACTGGTTTCCCATAATGCATTGCCTAACGTGATGAATTCGTTGTGGCGTTGTTTTACATCTTCAGCCAGGTACACCCGTCGTTCCCGTACATTGGAAAGCGAAGCATCTGAATAAAATTCATCCTTCCACCCATTCAGCGCCGTTTCTTGCGCATTGATCACAGTATTATACGTTTCGGCCCGCAGGCTGATGCTTACCCTTTTTACCAGGTTAATGTCCAGCCGGCCGCCAAAACGACCTTGAAGGTCAAGATGACTTTGAAAAATACCGGAAACACCGTCGCCATTAGCATAAGTGTCGCGTCCAAAATTGTTGTGCAGGTAAGAGTGAAGGCGGAAGTAACCAAAATCAGCCCCCACAGTCATACCGGCAAAAACTCTGCCTTTGGCAAAAGGCATCAACAGGTCGAAATAGCCGTTGTTTTTAGGCGTTTCTATTTCCATTTTGCGGATGCTGCCATTTTTGTATTGCGCTTCAAATTTCATGGGCCCATTGAGCCGCCGGGTGTAACCTATTCGAAAAATACCGGCACTGATTTCAGCCCCAACCACCGGACCTTCAAATTGTTGCGGGATGGAAAGCTGTGTGTTAAGGCTGGAAGCAAACACCGAATTGAACGAAGCCGCAAAGCGTTTGAGGCTTTCGTGTTTGAACGACTGGCGGGCATAGCCTCCAATCAGGTTGATGCCCATGTATTTTTTCAGGTGATTGAACTGGGGGCTCATCACCTGGGCCTGGGAAAACAGACAGCATAACAAAGTGCATGTCGTCAGGATTCTTTTCATAAGGCAGTTTAAGATTGCGCCAAAACTAACACTTAACCTATTGTTGGCCTATGGGCCGAACAGCCCATTTCAAGAGAAGGAGCCCCTAAAGCAGTCCGCTGCGCTTGGCTTTATCCACCAACTCACCTCGGGTTTGGGCCTGCAGCTTTTGATAAATGTTTTCGATGTGGCGTTTTACGGTAAATGGAGAAATAGATAATTTTTCAGCAATGCGCTTGTTGGTTAATCCGGTACTCAGGCATTCTAAAACCTCCGTTTCCCTACTTGATAGTTCGGCAACATCCACAGTGGATGGGGCCGGCGGAAGGCCAGTTCTTTTTAAGGCTTGTAACGCCTTCGCGGCGATAGTTGGCGACATAACAGCCCCGCCTTTGAGGGTATCGTCTATCGTTTCATAAATTTTTGCAGCCTTTGTCTCTTTCAAAATATAGCTGTCGGCGCCTGCCTGTATCGCATTAAAAATCGATTCATCATTATCATAGATCGTTACCATAACGATCTTGATTTTTGGATAACGTTCCTTGATCATCCGGGTATGAATTGGAACATCTTTATTTTAAAATGAATGAAGAAAAGTTTGAGCAGGAAAAAAGACTCAAAGAACAACTCATTGAGGTGTCTAAAAAAAAAGATACGGTAGAAGAAAAGCACTATGTCTTAAATGAAATGAGTAAAGAAGCTTTTGATAAATTCTTCCCCTGCTACCAAAAAGAAAGGCAGGAAATTCTGGACCAACTTCAAAATTCGGGGCAGATCATTTCGAACCTCTCCGAAAGCATTTTAAAAACACTTCATTGTTCTACCAAACTTACTACAGTGTGGACTTCCAAAGAACTTAAAGTCGTGGAAGGACTGCAAAAACTGCTCTTCCCAGAGGGTATTTATTACAACAAGGAAAATGGCTTATTTCGAACCCCTAAGGTCAATTTTATTTTTAAGCTTATTGCAGGCCTAAAGCTGATTTCCGAGGGAAATGAAAAAGGGACAAACCATCTTTGTGATGATTTGTCCCTTTTAGCGGAGAGCGAGGGATTCGAACCCCCGGACCTGTTACAGTCAACAGTTTTCAAGACTGCCGCAATCGACCACTCTGCCAGCTCTCCGCGGCAAAAATAAGTGTGCGAAACTAAACGGCAAAACTTTGAAGATAAAAATGTTATGTGCGATTAATAAGTAAAAATGAAAAATGAAAAAAACACATGCCCCTGGCATCCCGGCAGTCAGGCCAGCATCGCACATCCCGATTTTCAGGTCCCTTCGATACGGCCATTCGCTTCGCTCATGCCCTACTCAGGGACCGGGCGTATTCTTCAAGTAAAAATTAAAATGTGGATTCGCTCTCGTTCTCTTTCTCGCTCTCAGGGAGCAAGATCCTGTATCCAGCATTCCAATATCCAGCAGCCAGCACCCAGCACCCCAGTACCAAATACCCAGTACCCAGCATCTAGCACGATCGCACCACCACCTCTCCTTCCAGCAATATTTGCCGGCTTGCAGTATCGGGAACCTCACCCCCGATCAGCTTCAGTAACAACTCCATGGCCTGTTCTGCCTGCCTGTAAGGAAATTGCTCCACCGATGCCAGGGGTCTGTCAGCCAGGTAAGTCGTAATCGGGAGATTGGCAAAACTCACAAAATGTATATCGGTATTGATCTTCAGACCGGCCTGCTTCGCATATTGCATGGCATCCAATGCCACATAATCATTGAATGAGATCACCGCCCCGGGCGGATCAGTTAAAGAAAGCAACGACTGCATCGCAGCATGAGTGCTCTCGCGGGTCAGGTCGCTTTGTACGATATAGCTTTCGTCAATGGGAATATGATTCGCATGAAGCCCCCGCTGGTAGCCTCTCAACCTCTCCATCGATGGCAGCATTTCATCCGGACCTTTAATGAACGCGATCTTTCGCTGCCCCTGTGAAATCAAAAAACTCACTAACTCCTCTGCAGCTTTGCGCAGGTCACAGGATACGCGGTAGGCGTCGCGAAGATCCGGCACCCTGTCAAAAAACACCACAGGTATTCCTGCATTTTTTAGACGCTGAAAATGCTCAAACCGGTTGCTGTTCTTCGATAATGACACGATCAATCCGTCGACCCGATGCCGCTGCATCGTTTCCGTTAAATGAATTTCGCGCTGCAACACATCCCGCGACTGACCTATCAATACCGTATAGTTGTTTTCAGTGGCAACATCCTCGATCGCGTTAACGGCCATGGAGAAAAACTCCTCACCGAGGTTGGGTAATATCACACCGATCGTGAATGTCTTCCCCTGCTTGAAAGATATAGCAGCCTGATTAGGTTGGTAATTAAGTGCTGTGGCCAGATCTCGGACATGCTGCTTCGTTATGGCGCCAATGCTGGGATGATCATGAAGCGCCCGCGATACTGTTGACACCGACACATTCAATCTTCGGGCTATCTCCTTTATGGTTGCCGGCTTTCTCGTCATTACCGGACAAAGAAATACAATAATACCCGGAACCTCATATTATTTCAGAAAATCAAACCCTTAAAAACCGCATCAGCCCGTCTTCTGCGCCAGGTGCGGGACTTTCATCATGTATGTCTTGCTTTGTTCGATCGCCTCCATCAATTGAGCAAGAATATCCTCCGTGCGGGCACTATAGTCTATCTGCAGCGGCGGCTTGAACCGAACCGTCAGCACCACACCCCGCTTTCGAAGTTTCAGCCCCTGCTTATTGAACGCGCGCCAGAACCCATTGATGACGACAGGGATGACGATCGGGCGGGTTTGCTTTATGATCAAAGCAGTACCTTTTCTCCCGGGAGCATAAGGCTTGGTTGTTCCCTGGGGAAACGTGATAATCCAGTTCTTCTGCAACGCGCGAGTAATCTTTCGCGTATCAGATGGATCAAGGCCTTTGCGCTGCTCCTTCGCTTCACTGTTCCATGTCCGTTTGACGGTCAGCGCACCCGCCAGAGTAAACAGCCGGCTAATCCAGCTTCCTTTCATCGTTTGCTCGGCAGCAACATAGTTAACACGTGTAAAAGGGTTCAGCAAATAATAGGGAACACCTAACCTGTTCTGCTTACCCCATTTCACTGCGCAAAAAATATGAAGGAATGTGATCACATCGGCAAAATAGGTCTGATGATTACTGACAAACAACACATTCTCGCGGGGGAGATCTTTGAGATGCTCGGTGCCGGTGATCTTTAATTTATTTATAATGGCAAGTCCGGGGTATGATACCATGCCTACAATGAAGTAAACGATCTTCCGGACAAGTTTAAAATTTTTCAGCCTTTCACTCAACCGAGCCATAACCATTCGTTTTTATCAGGATCCAGCATGCAATTTACTAATTGCAGAGAGAAGTGTGGAGAGAGGATGCTGGATGGCTGGATGC